>DATASP010000205.1:0-12549 GCA_036269155.1 Candidatus Udaeobacter sp. | reverse complement strand
CCATCACCGTGAAGTTGCCAGAACGACCCGGGCGTCAGCAAAACTCCTGCCGGGTGGAGATACACCAAACCTGAATCCCACATCGCAACGTACAGATGCTCCGTTCCCGACTGAATGTTCACTGTTGTCGAAGTCGGCTCGCTATAGCCAATGGTTGGCACCTTATACACGGTCAATACATAAGACCCAGGCTGCAACCAGGTGCTATAGCTTTGACCCTGTGCCACATTCGCTACAGGCCTGCCGTCGATCTGCAAATTGAAAGCCAGGTTCCATCCGAAGTTCGGCACTCGGTCAATAACCAGGCGGCCAGGCGCGAAATGACGATTAGACCGAAGGTAACTGGCCCCCCCTTGTGCAACAGTTCCGATGCAAACTGCGCAGACAAAACAAAAACCCAAAAGAAGGTTTCTCGCGAAGCGATGTTTAGATTTCATGACACACATTCTACCTGTGGAGTGGATTTTTGCCAGCGCTAAGCGAGCAAGGGTTTCGCTGCTCTTTGAGATTTTTGTCGTTGCCGATGGGAAGATGGGGTGGATGGGGTGGTATCGCCCGGGGGTGGTTAGTTCAATGACGCGGTGGTGCAATAACTGGAATGTCTTGCATTTGCGTGTCGCGCACTTCCAGCGGGTAATTGATTCCGCGAATTCGCAGAACGTATTGGCCGGGATGAACTTTATTAAAGTGATACTTCCCATCGGGAGCTGTCACTGTCTCGCGAACACGCCGCAATGTCTTATTCGGCTTCACCTCGAAAAGCGCGACTCCGACGCCAACGAGGGGGCCCGCGAGACCGACGACACCTCCTGTCAGGTCGGTAGCATGCAATATCGGCGCGGACACTACGAGTGACGCGAACAACGCCGCTAAGAGTGCCGGCGTCGCTATCCAGTGCTTCACGCGCCGGATTGTGCCGCTTTTGTTCTGCACAAGGCAATGGAAAAATGATACGACCGAGGTGCAATGAGACTCGCGGCGTTCGCACAGAAGATCCGCGGCTTGCACGCCGCGGGTCTGGAAGTGGGATCAGAGCTTACTATTGACACTGCGGCAGTCTTGGGGTCCATCCATGGGGTCAGATGTGGATAGTAAGCTCTGACCGCTACTCTCTACCTAAAATCAGGCAGATTGGACTTAGCCGATAAAGAGAAAGTCCTGGGCTGCTGTATTTCCTTCTCCACCTCTCTCCCCGCCACTTATCACCGCCTGCTTTGTCTGGGGGTCGGGGATGGGGAGATTGGGTTGCCGGGAGGGGGAGCTGCATTGCCGGGAGGGGGAGCTGCGTTGCCGGGAGGGGGAGCTTGAGAATACCCGGGAGAAAAGACTAACAGAATGGAACTGGCAAACAACACCGACAGAAAAGCTTTCATCCGCACAAGATTTGCTATTAAACGCTGATGTTAAAAGGAAACTTCCTTAGAAGTCAACGCTTCAAAGGGAAATAAATCGCTACGAGAGATCGGCGAACTTTTCGGCGGATTGGACTATGCCGCCGTAGCGCAACGGATTCGTCGAACCCGATCCAGTCATGATTCGATTGCTGCCAGAAAGTTGAAATCCGCAATATATTAAATGTTTGAGATTTGACGCCGAGGACCTCGAGTGACCCCCACAAAGGCGATTTCAAGGGGTGATGAACAGGCTTGCCATGCTCCAGCCTTTTAAGGGACACTTCCCTCTATGGAGCCAGAAAGAGATTGCAAGATGCAGTCTAATTCCCGTTACATGTTGTGGGCTTCAACGTGCGCTATCGCAGCGACCATAGTTCTGCTCGCATCATGCTCGGTATTCCAACCTGTTATTGACGTCGTGCCTGTTGGCAGTCTTCAACAGGGTGTGGTGTTTTACCTTGGCGACATATTGCGTCAGCACCAAGAGTTTACCGTTACGGGCGTGACCGTGGTAGAGGAGCGATCAGATGGTTCAACACGCGCGATGTGGATACTTGAAGGAGGACAGGAAGGAGGACAGCGCCTTCGCTACATCACCTATGGCGCGAAATATCCTGATCTAAAAGAAAGTAAGCGACCGTTGCGCCTGAGGCGCGGAAAGAGGTACGAGGTTTTTGTGTACACCAGCACAGGCGCTAAGAGAGTGGATGTTTTTGCATTTCGAGTCGATGAGAATGGGAACGTTAGACAAGTCCCCTGGTTGATAATCTAACCAATCGGTGAAGCCTATGGTAAAGTTGGGTCAGAGCTTACTATTGACACTGCGGCAACCTTGGGATCATCCATGGGGCCAGATCTCAAGGGCGTGTTGCTCAAATCGCTTTTTTCCGAAGAAAGACAATGCATAAACCGGCGGCGATACAATCGCTTTCAAGTCCTCCACTTGATGATGCTGTTTCAGGAATTCGTTAAGCAACATCGCGTTCACCGCGTCGTAGCGTAGTGGCCGATGGCGAAGCTAAGAGCGATCGAAGTGAACGTCCAATGATGCACAGTGACAGCTGGTGCGCAGAATCACCTCCTAAATTCCCGCCAAAATTACTTCACGGTTGTGGTAATCACTTCCAGTTGTTGAGCGTTGGCATTTGGCACATAGAGCGTATCATCTGGCCCCACCGTTACGTTGCGTGGGAAGGCATCATTTGCATACGCGGGAATAGTTTGTTTTACGGCAGGCTCCGCGGGATTGCTAACGTCCATGATCGAAACGTTGGCGGTGCAAGGTGGCACACCCGGAGGCGGATTTTGGCACTCGCTGCCTGTATTATTAAACCGGTTGGAATTTGCCACGGCTAGCAGGGTGTCATTGTTAAACAACCCCAGGCCTACAGGAGCTGTGCCATGGGTATCCCCATATCCAACCAATGCGTTGTTCGGGGAAGCCGACACCAGCGCTGAGCGATTGAAAGCTAAAACTTGAGAGCCACGTGCATCTGGATCCGGTGGCAGCCGTAATTGCGTGTTTCTACCACGCGCTGCCACAAAAACATATTGACCGTTTTCCGTTTCAACTGCCCGAACTGGCGAACACCCGGTGGCAATAGTCGTGATGATCGAAGCCTGCCCCATCCCTTTTGTTGCCATGTCAACATCGATAATCGCTAGCAGGCCATTTTGTGTAAATGGGGGTCCATTCGATTCGTTATCGCAGCTTCCAATACCTGCCCGGCAACCCGGGCAGAGGACCACACCGTTTCGGGTGGGTGCTACGTTAGTGGGATCGCGATACTTTTTTCCGGTTTCTGGATTGATGCCCTCTGCGGATCCTTCGCACGTGACATAAAGATACCTGCCGTCATGCGACATCGTTATTCCCGGGATAGTGTCGCCGCCCGGTATGTATATGGTGTTGTATGGCTGGACTAGCCTCCCGCGCGTAAATCGACCAGCAGCGTCGCGTTCCATCCTGATGACGCCGATTGTCCCTCCCCCTGTTTCAGGCGTCGGTGTGGGACTGGGCATCAGCCCATATTCATTGGCAACAAATGCATAGTGTCCATCAGGTGTGACGGCCACATCAAAAGTACCGGGTGCGCAATTAGGGCAATTACTGCAGTTCTTGATCGGGTATTGTGGGACTTGGATAACGCCGTCCATGCCACATGGTTCGTTCAAACTAGCCAGACGAAAAAATTCAGCGCCCTGCCTCTCAATCGCGGCGCCCACGCTGACTTGCGGTGAACCCGGAAAAAATTGCATGCCGTCAATTTTTTCCACCGGAGGACGGGGCGACGACGGAAAATTAATAATTTGTTGACCGCCGCACGGGTTGTTCGTGAAATCAGATGTGCTGAAAACCTGAACACCCGTGGTGAAAGTGGTCGGCGGCGGAGTGGGCTTCCCTGGGCACGGTGTGGTGGCCCCGATTACTGAGACGAGTACATGAGCGTTATCATCCGTAACCAGCGCATCATTGGGGGTTCCGAAAGTCGGATAGAACTGCGCATTCGCCGTCACGCTGAGCGGCGTCGAACCCGCTGGATGACCGTATGAAACCACTCCTGCAGCGCAAAGAAAAATGGCCAGAGATGCGCCGATCAGGGCCACCGCCAGGATCCTGCGGAGGAGGGGTTTTCTGATAAGCCCGCCATTGTGTGACGGATTGAGTAGAGTTGTCATTGCTTTATTTCCATTTCTTTTGTTGAGGATTGGTTAAGTTTGAGGCTCAGGTCACAGCCGGCTCCGCGCTTTCCTCTATTTGGCTTTTCCTGCGCGTAATTGTCCGAAAATCGCGTGGAACCATGAGATCATTCACGAGGCGCTTTGAATAAGCGGTCTCGCTTCGGCTGACTCGGGGCTCCAGTTGGATCTGGGGTATCGCGCTAAACGGCGTCTCAGCGAACGTCCAGCCCCGTGCGACTCATTCAGCCGTGCTGAAGATAAGTTGAAACGTCAGATGACGTAATCTGCGAGCGTTCTACTTGGTGCGCGACAGTTTGTCGAACTTTATTTCAGGCACTAGACACTCCTCTGGGCGTTCTGCCGGATCGAATCACAGATTCAAGTTCTAGAAACGCAGTTAAGTGGCTCACACAACGAACCGCTTTCCGTCGCGATGCGCGTCAACAATCCAGATTGTTCAGCCGTCACGATCCAGCGCTGAGATGTAACCGTAATCCAAACGGCCTTTCTTCAGACTATCGGCAATAATCCTTTTGCCAAAACCGCAACCCATTCTGATCGCGTGGCGGTGTTGCAGCGGGCGTCCCAAAAGCGAAACCGCTGATCCCAACCGCGGAACGACTCCGCCACACTGTTGCTACGCGAGTATGGACTCAATCCTTTTGTATTCAGTGACTTACGGTCGAGGCACACTTGGTGGCATGCCCCATGCATAAAGCGCTGGTGTGAACACAACCAATACTATGAACAACAAATTCGAATCCACTTACGCCCTACTAGTCCGGTCGGAAGAAAAAGGTCGCGGCGTTCTCGAGATTGCAGTTTATGCGGCCTTTGTTCTGAGTGTCGTCTTCTCGATCTTACAGTTCGCGCAGATGCCGGTGACAGTCCCAGCGCCCGGAACTAAGCCATGCGTAGCATGCCACACCACTACGTCAGAGTTTCGTGCAGGCATCTGATGTCTTGGGCGTTTCTTGCGAACTACGTTGCCCTAACGGATTTAACGCATTTCCGCATTTTTCCGCGTAACCTCGAGCCGGACTTTACGCATTACTTGTGTGAGCAAAGAAAGGAAAATGGAAATCTATGAACGATCACGATAGCGCAACCATAGTCATAACGTTTCTGCTTCTTCTTCCCTGGCTTGGGCGCACCGCAGTCTCGGCGATGGCGGTATGGCGAGCACGCACGGAGTACCAAACCAAGAAAGCAAAAATTTACGCGGGCGGACTTCGTAAAGATCGATGCTCATGAGCGGGTCTGATGATCCCCCTAAAGGCATAGGACGAAGGTCCCATATGGGGATCGGTCGGGAGCACTGTCAAACCTCGAACAAGGAGGCGCTTATGAAAAACAGAAAAATTTACGTTATGACAAAATCAAACCTGACCCTTACGCAAAGCGGACTGCTGGCTGTTTTGCTGCAACCCCAGCGCCACAAAGTAATCGAGTTGGTTCGGCATCCCGCACATCGGAGGCAGGTGCGAGCTTCCTTTTGGAGTAGCCTTACTCGGCGGTGGGGCGCACTCACGGCACGAACGCTCGTCGACGATTCCGCCAAGCCCTCTGTGGGAACCGTTCCGCGCCACACTTGAATCTTTCACCAAGGCAATGGCGATGGCTCACCAAGTCCACACCTACACCGAGCTTCGGCAACAGATTCACGACGACCTGCGGATTCAGCATCCCGAATGGATACAGCCAAATGGCGAGTCCCCCATGTGTGATGCTTACGAGGCGCGTCTCATGGAACTGCTCGACACTTTGACGCCAAGGGGATCCAACGAGTTTAACGCTGCTCCTCACGCTGTCGAACAGGGACTAAACCGGATCGACACTGTGGTGGTGTAATATGTCCGGAGGTGGCTTGAAACTTCCGGCGCACGTCCTCTTCCGCAAGGATTTGTCTCTGATGCTTTGGAAGCCACGTGGGATCCTAGATGAAGTACTCGTGAACGAAATCGTCGCGTTTATCGACGTCGCAGAAGAGAGAGCCAGCAAACCGTTCAACCGATTCGCCGACTTATCGGCGCTCGATATGGTCGATCTAAACTTTAAGTTCGTCTTTCACATCGCGCTGCACCGGCGTCTCTCTGTGCCGCATACACCGGTCAAGTCTGCCTTCTATGTCACGAACCCCACAACTGCTCATTACGCCAAACTGCACGCGATGCTGACCGACCATTCTACGCTCGACGTGGCCCTGTTTACGGAACGCGAAGCGGCTGCGAAATGGCTCAGCGTTCCAGTTGAAGTACTGATGGCGCAGCGCTAGTTAGACCGTATTAGGAAGTATTGGGAAACAATCGCCGACAATCTCAAGAACAGGAGGAAGCGGGGTCAGAGTTTACTATCGACACTACGCGATTGACTTGCTGTAGATGCGATACGTTTTGTAGCGATGCGCGCCGATCGCTTCGAGGAAACGGTTGATCATGAAATTGTCTTCAAGCGTCATGCTCAATTCGCCGGTTATCCCGCGTTTGACCATTGTTTCTTCTATCACGCGCAGCACGAGCGTCTCGGCGATGCCGGCGCGGCGATATTTTTCAATTACGCCGAGAGCGACCAGGCGGCCCTTTCGTATGCGGTTCTTGTAGAACAGCAATTTGATCAGACCGATCGGCAGGCCAAAGCGTGTCAGCCGGCCGTTGAGATCGCGCAGGAGCACATTGATGTCCGGCACACCCAGCGCGAACCCGACCGGCTCATCGCCGTTCTCGGCGATCCAGGCAAACTTCGGCAGGAGCAGCGGCTTCAATTCATTGGTCATAAATTCGATCTCTGCTTCTGTGAATGGCACAAAGCCCCAGTTCTTTTCCCAGGCCTGGTTGTAAATTTCACGGAGCCGTCTGCTTTCATCCCGAAGATTTTTTAGATTGGCTGGACGAAAGGTGACGGGGCAATGCCTGTGAACGCGAGTAGCGAGCCGTCGCAATTGCGCCACGGCGTTTGACGGATCGGCAAACCACCACGCGTACCAATCTTTTGTTTTTGCGAATCCGCAGCTCTCGATCAACTGCTGGTAATATGGCGGATTGTGCGCGGTCAAGATGGTGGGCGGAAACTGGAATCCATCGATCAACAGACCGCAGACGTAATTGGTTGAATAATCGATCGGTCCCATGATCTCAGTTCGCCCTCTCTTGCGAAGCCAACCGGCCGCAGCTTCAAAGAGCGCAGCGGCTACATCGCGGTCGTCGATGCACTCAAACAGGCCGAAACAGCCGACGTTCGATTGGTGCACCGAATTGTAGTTCGGATCGTCGCTGGCCATGATTCGGCCAACGATCCTGCCGTTTTTTCGAGCCAGGAATAGTGCGGCGTCCCCGTGCCTGTAAAACGGATGATGTCTGCGATCAAGGAACGCTTTCCGTTCGATGATCAGCGGTGGCACCCACGCCGGATCATTGGGATAAATTTGCCATTGAAATTTGATGAACGCATCGCGCTCGCGGCTCGTGGTCACTTCTGAAACTTCGATGTTCGACACGGATAAGGGAGCCTACGGGCGCCTGATGATTGTCATTCTGAGCCCTTCGGCTTCGCTCAGGACAGGCTTCGCGAAGAATCTCTGATCGCTTTCTGTACTGAGTGCCCAGAATATCCAGAGCTGTTTCGCTACGCTCAACATGACAGTGTTATGTTGGATATGCGGAGTGTATTGGCTCCTGCACGGTCGCCAGCAGCGATTCAGCCATTTTTTCCTGATGGACAATCAGATAGACGAACAAAAGGTTCAGCGGGATCAGTTCGAACCAAAAGTAATAAACCGGCTGGCCGATGAATAGCAGAGCAAACAATATCAACATCCGGCTATTGGTCATCAATAAGCCCCACCACTTAAACATCCGGCCGGCCGAATCTCGATAACGCTGCTCCAGCGAACCCGGAATTTGGCTCTGAAACAGTTCGCTGGCTGTACCACGCAACTGTTTGAGCCGCGGCGCGAGCATTTCCTGTTGGCGAGTGAAATTCAAATACAGTGCGAGAAGCAATTTGTCCCACGGCCTTTGACGCCAGCTCCAGCTTCGGTACTCAGAGCGCAGGCCGGAGGAGGAATCCATGCCTGCGCGTGCTCCGTTTCCTACAAAGTACAAATAAGTGCTGCGGAAATAATCAGCCGCTGCACCTTGTAATGCGTGACTGATGCCAGCAGCAAGCGCCAGACACCAGATCGCCGGCGAAAAACCTTCAGTCAGACACCGCAAAACCAGATTCAAATAAATGCTCAAAAAGACCAAATGATCGGCAACGCTATCAATAACCCGCCCTTTGCGACTTTCCGTCTGTGTTAAGCGAGCGAGCTGGCCATCGGCGTTGTCGAGCGCGTTAGAGCAGACATGGAGCACCATGCCAACGATGTTGACGCGTAGATCGCGATAATAATAAAGATGTCCCGCAATCACGCCGGAGACACCTGCCAGCAACGACACGGTCGCCGGTGTCATTTTGAGCTGAGCGAACCATTCGGCCAGCCGAAATCCTATCGGCCTGTAAAAGTACAGATCGAGAACGCCTTCTACCTCACGCGCTTTATAAGTGCGTTGGACGCGCGAATGCGGCGCCTCTTTAGGCTGGGCCATCAGATTTCTGCTAGCACGCTCAGGCGCTTTGCTTTTCCAGCAACGCCGGAACGAGTGTGTCTGCGAGGATATTGAGTGCTTCGTCCAAGTCCGCGCGCGTATGCATGGCGGTCACACACGCACGGAAGCAAATCCGGCTCTGCGGCACAGCCGGATAATCCACTGGTGCAACCCAAAGACCACGCCGCCGCAGTTCGTGACCGAGGCGATACATGCGCTCACGATCGGCGATGACGATGGGCATCACGTACGTTGTAGATTCTCCGGTGTCGAGCCCGAGGCTTCGAAGTTGCGCATGGAAGTAATCGGCGTTCTCCCAAAGTTGCGCACGCAGTTCCGGCTGGCTCGTGCCAAGCTCGAGCGACTTGAGAATGGCCGCGATCACCACTGGCGGCAGCGCACAAGAATAAACATAAGGATGCGCGTAGAACCGCAGATATTGCAGCGTCTCTTTCGAGCCAGCGACGAAGCCTCCCAGCGCGCCAAAAGCCTTAGAGAAAGTTCCATAAAGCAGCGGGACACGGTCTTCGACGCCAAACTTCTCGGCTGCCCCGCGACCGTGTTCGCCGCATGCCAGCATCGAGTGAGCTTCATCAATAAACACGCTCGCCCCGTGAGACTCCGCCATAGCAATCAATTCCTTGAGATTGCCAAAATCGCCGTCCATCGAGTAAATGCCCTCGACAATCACCAACTGGCGTCGGCCTTTGTGGCGACTCAGGGCGGCGTCAAGCGACGCTGGATCGTTGTGCTCGAATTTTTCTGTGCGGCACCGGGACAGCACAGCCCCATCGCGAAGGCTAAGATGAGAGCGATTGTCCAAAAGCGCCACGTCGGTTTTGCGAAGGAGCCCCGAGATGGTGCCCAGCGCGCCGCCGAACCCGCTGTTGAAAAGCATCGCATCCTCGCGTCTAAGAAATTTCGCGACGCGCCGTTCGAGTTCGCGATGCAGATCGGTCATTCCCGAGAGCATCGGCGAACCGCACGCGCCCATTCCGTGCGTCCGAAGCGCCTCATGCGCGGCAGCCAGCACTTCAGGGTGATTTGCCAGGCCGAGATAGTTGTATGAGCAGAGATTGATCACCGGCCTTGGCTTGCCGCCATAATTGATCACCGTGCGCGCATCTGCAGTCGCGAGGAGCTCAGGCTCATACAATTGAACTGCCCACGCGCCGACGCGCATCCAATTCGTGAAGCTCGCTGGAGCTTGCAGCGGGTCGTCGCTTTCGCCCGCCAGAAAATTACTCAGGCTGAGCTTTGCCGGGTCGTCGTTCATTAAACTGTTAAATCTATCGCTCGCTCGCGTCTCCATAGTCGGCGTCCCCCAGCAAAGTTGATTGTTTTATGGTTCACTAAATTCCTTACGAAGTGGTCCGCTGCATCTGTATACCGCGGAGTTCCGTCTCGGGGCAGCCAATGTAGCGGGTGTCCTAATTCAGGACAAGATTTTAGTACAGTGAGCGCCCGCCCGATTTTGGCAAAACCTGTGTCTACAACGAGTTGGCTTGATTACCGGCGCGTCGTGCGAAAGACGTAGTCCCAAAGCGGCGAGCTGATCCCGTATCCGGCGTGATCATCTTTGTAATGATGGCGAAGATGATACTGCTTCAGCCGCAACCATATGCCGCGTTTCATTGGAAAATGATGCGTCGCGTAGTGGAGCATATCGTAGCACACGTAGCCGAAGACGAGCCCGGCAAAGACGGCTGGCGTCAGCTGCCAGAAAATCAGAAGGAAGATACCGTAAAAAAGAAAGGCCAGTGGAACGCTGATGCTCGGCGGCATCACGAGCCTGCGCGCGTCGCTTGGATAATCGTGATGAACGCCGTGGATGATGTAGTGCAGGCGTTTCCCAATTCGCGTCTTAGGTTGGTAGTGAAAGATATACCGATGGATGAGGTACTCGAGCAGCGTCCACAGTAAAACGCCTAACAAGAAGAGCGCCACCACCGCCACTATCGATAATTGGCGCTGCCAAACTGATACGAAGAGCATGTAGCCGACGACTGGCAGGTAGAGCACCAATGGCGTTATCGGGTGCACCCGCGAAAAAAATTCCATGAAATCGCTCTCGAACATTCGGACCGTTTCGTTCTTGATCGAGACGTAAAGTCGCTCCGCCATGGCTAAAATCTAATGGGCCGGGCACTGAGATCAAGGTTGTCAGTCTCGCCGTTTGTCGTCTCCAAAGCCGCTTGCGGGCGGGCGTTTTCTTTCATCCGTTCAACCCGCGAATAAAGGCTGTAACGCTTGTCAAAAATGAACTGCAAAACCAAGCGGCTCCACGACGAATGATACTTCAAATTGCCGTAAAATTCCGGCGCGATTGCGCGCAGCTTCGGCAAATTGTTCCACGGGATCGACGATAGATCGTGGTGCTCGTTGTGATAGCCCATGTTCAGCGCCAAGCGATTGATCGGGCCGTAATAGCTAAAGGTTTCCTGGTCGAAATCGTACGTGTAATGCTCCTGAATCCAGCGCGCGCCTACGGGATGCAGTCCAATCGAAAATAAAAACGCGAACACGAGATAAAGAAATCCGGCCCAGCCGAAGAAATAAACGATCGCGACATCGTACAAGATCGCGCATACCAGATTGGTGGAAAACCAGCGGTCCCACATTTTGACGGCTTTCAATCGAGGCGGCCGCGTTACCTGAAAAAAGGGAAAGAGCATTAACCAGATCGCCTTGCGATACCACTTGTTGCCCACGAGCCGTGCCTCCCAGTGATTCGCCAAGTCTGCGTCCCATTCGTAATCGCCTTGATGCGAATGATGTTTCAAATGATAAACACGAAAACCCATCGCACCCGGCGTCAGATTCGGCAGATCGGCGATGACGGCCACCATTTTGTTCCAGCCTGGATTGCGGAAAATCAAATTATGCGTTGCGTCGTGAATGATCACGTAATTGGCATGATTGGCGAACGCGCCGATGCAAAACGCCAGGAGCAAACTCAGCCACCAATAGCTGAATCCAAGCGTGCCCATTGCGCACGCAATCGCTGTTTGCAGGATCACAATCGAAACCGCAATCAGGGCAGTCCACGGATTGCGCACCATGAGTTGGCGAACTTCCGGATGCGCTTTAATGATCGCCCGCGCTCTGGAGGGATGCGGCTGATCACATTCTGACTGGTAAAACGCGGCCTCCATCACTTTCAGACTATACATCGCAGCCCTACCCTCAAACACGCTTTTTCACAGCGCCGCGACCCTAACGGGATTCGAACCCGTGTTACCGCCGTGAAAGGGCGGTGTCCTGGGCCTCTAGACGATAGGGTCATCCGGTAGCTGCCGGACGGCCAATATCGGAATTGCCATCCTTACGCGCAAGGCAAATCGCCACCCAGATTGCCGAACTGTTGCAACCCTCGCGCCCAGAGCAAATTGAGACAGCGCACGGCACCGTGGCTACCGAACCGAATGAACTTCGTGCACCAGCGCCCCTGCGCGCTCGGTTGCGCCCTTGTGCGTGCTCAAAACTTCGAGCGCATTTTGGACAAGGCGCTGCCGGGCTTCTGTATCTTCCAGAAGTTCAACAATTGCTCGTTCGAGTGAATCGGCGTCGCGAACCTGAATCGCGGCCTTTCTTGAGACAAGGGTCCTGGCAAGCATGCCGAAGTTTTCCATGTGCGGACCAAACACGACCGGTTTGCCAGCCAAAATGGGTTCCACAGGATTTTGCCCGCCATGCGCCGTGAGGCTTTTGCCCACGAAGACAACAGTGGCAATATCGTACCAGCGTTGAAGTTCACCGGTCGTATCGAGGAGCACGCAATCGGCCTTGTTGGGTTCCCCGTCCATGCGCGCCTTGCTGGCAAGCGCAACACGCAACCCCAGCCCATCCAGTTGTGCTCGGATTTCCCGCAGCCGTTCGACGTGGCG
>DATASP010000204.1:0-1965 GCA_036269155.1 Candidatus Udaeobacter sp. | reverse complement strand
AACGCCGATGGCTCCCAGAATCACGCCTAACGAAAGGCCAGCTTGCACTTCTCGACTCATCACGCGCCACCAATCGCGCAAAGTCACTTCGCCTAATGCCATCGCGCGAATCATCAAAGTGGAAGCTTGTGATCCAGAGTTGCCGCCGCTTGAAACGATGAGTGGCAGGAACAGCGCCAGCACGAGCGCCTTCGCAAGTTCCTCCTGGTAACTCGCCATCGCTGTCGCGGTCAACATTTCCCCCAGGAACAGAATGATTAGCCACCCGGCGCGTTTACGCACCATGCGCCAGAGCGGAATCCGCATGTACGGCTCCTCAAGCGCTTCCATGCCACCGAACTTTTGAATGTCTTCGGTTGCCTCTTCCTCGGCAACGTCGAGCATGTCGTCGGCTGTGACGATCCCGACCAGCACGCCGTTTGAATCGACTACTGGCAAAGCCGCGCGATCGTACTTGCGGAAAACATTCAAAGCGTCCTGCTGCGATTCAGTCACATTCAACGCCCCGAAGGTCTGATCGCGAATCTCGCTCACCTTCGCCGTTAGCGGCCGGAGCAGGAACTCGCGCATCCGCACGTCGTCAATCAATTTTCCGCGGGCATCGACGACATAAACAAAGTTCAGCGTCTCGCTATCGCGGCCATGTTCGCGCACATAATCGAGTACTTGCTGCACGGTCCAATCCTCGTGCACAGCGATGAAATCCGGCGTCATCAAGCGGCCCACACTGTCTTCCGGGTAACCGAGCAGTGCCGTGGCGATGCGACGCTCCTCCGGCGTAAGCAATCGAATCAACTGCCGCGCCGCTGCGCTGGGCAATTCCTCCAGCAGCGCCGTCCGATCGTCCGGCGCCATCTCGTTTAGAATCCCGACGACCTGCTCGTGCGCCATGGCGCGCAGCAATTTTTGTTGCGCCTCGAAGTCGAGATATTCGAAAACATCCGCTGCCAGATCGTGCGGCAGCACGCGAAAGATGATCACTTGTTCGTCTTCCGGCAGATCGAGAATCACTTCGGCCACATCAGCCGGCGGCCATTCGCGGAAAATTTCGCGGAGCGCCGCGAAGTTACGGGCGTCGATCAGGCTCCTGATTTCCGGTTCTAAGATCTTCCCGACCATGTGGCGTTTGTAGCACTCGCACTTGCCTAAAGCAACGCCTCGCCAAGGCTTCTTCAAAACGTTACAAAAGATGCTCGCATCGTAGCTAACTCTGGTCTTCTGCACTTGGCATTTGCGGGGAAACGTTCCAAAATGAAGATAATGCCTGCGGTTGCTACAGCTCCAATGATTCGGCGGGAGACCGGCGACGATCACATTTGCGTGCTCACGTTTGATCGTCCCAACTCGGGCGCGAACATTTTCGACGCCGCGACTCTCGATGAGTTGGATGATCAGCTCGATGCCGTGGAAAAAGACGCTTCGCTGCGCGGCCTGATCATCGCATCGGCAAAAAAATCGATCTTTGTTGCGGGCGCGGATCTGAAGACGCTGCTGGAAGCAGCGAAAACCGGCGAGATGCGCGGATTCATCGAGCGCGGGCAACAGGTTTTCAATCGCCTGTCCGATCTTAAAATTCCAACCGTTGCCGCCATCCACGGCGCGTCGGCCGGCGGCGGTTACGAGGTTGCGCTCGCGTGCGATTATCGCGTCGCTTCAGATGATCCGGCCACGCGGATCGGTCTGCCCGAAACGAGCCTTGGCCTTCTTCCTGCCTGGGGCGGTTGTACGCGATTGCCACGGTTGATCGGCGCTGAAAAGGCCGCCGAGGTGATTTTGAAAGGCAAACTTTATTCCGCTCCGGAAGCTTTGAAGGTGGGGCTGGTGGACCAAATCGCGCCGCGCGATCAGCTTCTTAATGGCGCACGTGAAAAGCTGCGCGCTGGAAAACGCAAGATGGAGCGCGGAACTCCGTCGACGCCGGCTTCGCAGAAGCTCGCCTCGCCAAAACAACGTGGAAATCCGGCG
>DATASP010000203.1:0-2302 GCA_036269155.1 Candidatus Udaeobacter sp. | reverse complement strand
GGAACGCTGGCGTGGCGCCTCTCACAGAGACGCGGCTACAGCAAATCCTAACTACTGCTGCTTGGACGATTTTTCTTCGATGTATTTGATGACGTCGCCGACCGTCTGCAGTTTCTCTGCGTCTTCGTCGGGCACTTCGACCCCAAACTCTTCTTCAAAGGCCATCACGAGTTCTACAATGTCCAGCGAGTCTGCACCCAAATCCTCTATGAAAGAAGCCTGCGGCGTGACCTGCTCCGGGTTCACGCCGAGCTGCTCGACGATGATGTCCTTGACCTTTTCTTCGATCGATTTTTCCGCCATAAAATTTGTTCAGTTGGTATTAGTCGCGCGTGGAAAAGTCCGGCGGCTGCCGGACAGTCCGGGCACAGCATGGCAAGTAAATGAATTAAATAGGTTGTCAATCATTTTCGGGAGAGACAACGGGCTGCAATGTATTCCGAAGCCTTTCGGGACCGCAGCGGGCCATCTTTACTGAGATTCTTAACATTTGCTTCCGTTGCCATCCGAGTTACATGCAAGCGATGTCCCAGCCTACTGTTGAGACTGCCGATCTTCTCGATCTGAAGCTGCTGCCTGCATGGGTAAAAGAACCTGCAGAGTCAAGAAGCTATGCGGGTTACACAGGCGAGGAAAGCAGGTGGCAAAAAACAGATCATGGTCCGCCACGCGATAGGCCAAAACGCCGACGTCCCAGCAGTAGCCAGCATCCAGAGCCCAAGACAGACCGGCGTCATCCCGAGGCACGGCGAAATAAGGGCGCCATTCCCCGTATTTCGCACGGCGCCAAAGATCGCCGCCCGCTGGATCGGCATCTTCCTCCGGCGCTAACGTCGCCGGTGACAGTTCGTTTCATGCCGTACTCGCCGGCATTGGAAAATGTCGCAGCGCAGATCAAGTCCGGCTCAGTTGCTTATTCGCTGTTTGCGCTGGCGCGTTTGTTTCTGGAAAAACCGGTAGGGTACGAGGCGTGCCTATCGACAAAGGAGGAATCGCCGCTTTATCGGCTTGGCGAGACCGGCACGGTCTCCGCTGACCGAGAATTCCTCGAGCGAAACGCATTCCGACTTGCTCACCGCGACTTTTACCAAATCGAAGTTGTGGAGACCGATCCAATTAAGGGAAATTTCTCGAATGTCGCGCGATGCCGATTGAGCGGAACGCTCCTTGGCCCGACTAACCATCACAATTATCAGCCGCAGTTGCGCAGCCTTTATGAGCAACGCTTCAGCCGTCGAATGAGTTTTGCCGATTACCAGCGGCAAATTGAGATTGTAAGCGATGCCGCGTTAATCGAGCGCTGGAAAGAAGAAGCACGAAAAGTAACGACCTATACGACGTTGCGCGAAGAGACTCCTCTGACATTTTCTTCTGTGGCGGAAACGGAACGGCATTTTCGGTCGAATTATTTGCCCGGATTGATCCGTAACGTAACCGAATCGCTGATCGGCGGCGCGTTGAGCCGACGTTTGCCGGATCGGACGCTGCATCGGGTGATTGAGGAGGCGTGGGCGCGAGAGACCCGCTCACCTTCAAATATGATGCAGGAGCTAGCCGGCCGGTTCCGAGAAAACGGGTTGCAAGTTTTTCGCCATCGCCGCGGCATGTTGTTTGTCTCACCAATCCGGGTTCGCGCGTTTGTTCATGAACAGGCCGGCGTGTCGCTTTCTGTGAATGCGATTCTCCAAGCGCTGGTAGGAACGCCTGGAATCAATCGTAAACAACTTTCCGAAAAATTGATTGGCGATGGTGCGACGGAAGATGCAGAGCCACGCAGGCTGGCGCTCGCGTCGGACCTGCGTTGGCTGATCAACGAGGGTTACGTCATCGAGTTCAACGATGGCTCGCTCGATCTGCCCCGGGCGAAAGTCAGCCGGCAGGACCCTGTAGCAGCGGTGGAGTCCGCTCCGAAGTTGTCGAATGGGTCAACCGCCGAGCCGGCAGAGCATCCGATCGCCATGACCACCTAGACGGTGTTAATCGCTAACGTCCTTCCTAGATGGCACCAGCTTTTTTAAGCGCCTTGTAAGCGCCGTGTTTATTGATCGTCTTGAGACCGCGCGCCGTGACGCGGACTCGCACAAATTTCTTCAGTTCCGGCACCCAAATGCGCTGGTAACGCAAATTTGGCGCGAAAATGCGCGGTACCATTTTCGTCACATGCCGACCGACGCCGCCTTTTTTCTTGGCCAAACCACGCCGGTGAATGACGCTGCCACGCATGGCTTTGGATCCTGTGATATCGCAAATTCTTGACATAATTGAGCCCGATAAGGCCGCGTAAGCTGCCGTGTTGAGGCTA
>DATASP010000202.1:0-6735 GCA_036269155.1 Candidatus Udaeobacter sp. | reverse complement strand
TTGATTCAGACAACGGTGAATTGATCGCTGCTCGGCTGGTTCCGATGCGAATGCGGTGCTTCCAGCTACAACGCGCATCCGCCGTCGATGCCAGGTGGCTTTGCAATCTCCTGAATGAACTCGGCAAGCAGTTCGGCACAGGCGCGAGATTGGAGGAAGACAACAGCTTGATGCTTGAGTGGCAATAGCATGCCGCTCCTACGGAGCTATGAATTGGTTTTCAGCCAGGTTACTATAGAGATGCCGCGCCTGATGGCGCTCTGAATCGCGTGCCGAGTTGATTAGCTTTTCAACAGTGCCAAGAGGTTTCTAGTCTAAGCGTTTCCAAGATGTGAAACCGCGAAAGAGAATTTCGAGAGCTAATGTAACCACGCGCCGCGGTTCGGCCGTGCAGAGCAACCGCATGGCCGTCGGCATTGTCTGTATTCTCCTTGTCGGCATTGTCTGTATTGTCTTTGGGCAGACGCTCCGTCACGACTTCGTCAACTACGACGACGACCATTATGTCTACGCGAATCCGAAAATTATCAGTGGCCTCACGTTGCGCGGAATCCAGTGGGCCTTTACCCACGTTCACGCGGGCAACTGGCATCCGCTTACGTGGATCTCGCACATGCTGGACTGCCAGCTCTATGGGCTGCAACCGTGGGGACATCATCTGACCAACATCTTGCTGCACGCCACAGCGGCAATCTTGTTGTTTTTCGCGCTACGCCAGTTGATGCGCGGCGGTTATGCTGTAGTCACGACGGATCGGGATGATGCCGGCCGGGATCGACGATCCCGGCCACAACGTGGCGGCTCGCTTTGGGCCAGCGCTTTTGTGGCGGCTCTGTTTGCCATTCATCCGTTGCATGTGGAATCGGTGGCATGGGTGGCGGAGCGCAAGAACGTGCTCAGTGGAGTGTTCTTCATGCTCACGCTTCTGGCCTATGCACGTTATGCGCGCGGCGAGCGGCATTCTCCATTCCGATATCTGACGGTGGTCATTTTCTTCGCGCTGGGTTTGATGTGCAAACCTACGCTGGTCACGCTGCCCTTCGTTCTATTGCTATTGGATTACTGGCCATTAGCCAGATGTCAGACGCCTTCGTCCCGCGGTCGCGGGACTACTGCGAGCCAGGGAAGTCAGAAAGGCCGTGGTCAGTTGTCCGTGGTCCGTGGTCTGGTTGTCGAGAAAATCCCTTTGTTTGTGCTTTCGGCTGCCTCGTGTGCGATCACAATGCTGGCCCAGAAAGAGGCTTTCACCGCTACGGAGCAGTTGCCTTTCCCGGAGCGAGCGGCCAATGCTGTCGTCTCTTACGTTGCCTACCTCGGCCAGACCATCTACCCGGTGCATCTGGCGGTTTTGTATCCATACCCGCAAGACAATCTCAACGTTGTTGAAGTAATCCTTGCCCTACTCTTGTTGTGTATTGTCTCCATTATTTTTTTCCTTTGGCGCAGAGCGTATCCATTCCTCTTGACAGGCTGGCTGTGGTTCGTGGGGATGCTGGTCCCCATGATTGGCCTTGTCCAGGTAGGTTCCCAGGCACGCGCCGACCGCTACACTTATTTGCCTGAGATCGGTTTGTATATTCTTGCCACCTGGAGCGCCATGGAGCTGTTCGCCAAGTGGCGTCGCGGACGCGAGCTATCGGTTGCGGTTGCCTCGGTCATAATAACAGCGCTGGTGGTGCGCAGCTATTTCCAGAGTTCCTACTGGCATGATAGTGAAAGGCTCTGGAAACATGCGATCGAGGTTACCTCTAACAATTACATTGCCCACAACAACCTTGCCAACCTGTTCCTGCAAAAAGGGCAGCTTGACGATGCTATTGCTGAATCCCAGAGAGCTCTCAAAATTAAGCCGGACTTCGCAGAGGCCGAAGGTACGTTTGGCAACAGCCTTCTGGGAAAAGGAGACGTGAACGAGGCTGTCGTCCACTACCAGAAGGCGCTGGAGTTAAAACCCGACTTCCCGGAAGTGCATAGCAATCTTGGAAATGTCCTTTTGCAAAAAGGGAAACCAAACGATGCCATTGCCCATTATGAAAAGGCCTTGGAAATCAAGCCCGACTATGCGGGACTGCATAGCAACCTCGGAAACGCTCTTTTGCAGCAAGGACAAGTGGACGAAGCTATCCTTCAGTATCAAAAGGCGCTGGAAATCGAGCCCGATCTGGCCGAACGGCACAGCAACCTCGGGAATGCCCTTTTGGAAAAAGGACAAGTAAGGGATGCCATTGCGTGCTACCAAAAGTCCCTGACAATCAGGCCTAATTACTCCGAAGCTCATTACAACCTTAGCAAAGCTTTCGCCGCCCAGGGCAATTACAATGAAGCGATAGCGGCCTGCCAGGCTGCTCTGCGGGTCCGTCCCGATTACGCCCAAGCGTATAATCAAATGGGATGCCTTCTCGCTGCCGTGGGACAAACTGAAGAAGCGATGAAGCAATTCTACCAGGCGCTACGAATCGACGACAACTATGCAGATGCGCATTGCAATCTGGGACGTCTGCTGGTCCAGCTCGGGCGACGGGATGAGGCGGTCGCGCATCTGACCGAAGCGTTACGCCTGAAGCCGGACTACGCAAACGCGAAACAGCAACTGCGCGAACTCGGCGCACCAGCCCCGCAGTGAGTAAGAGGAGGCTTTGAAGCAATGGACTGGGAATGTCTCGCGCTAGCGCAAGCGCAGACCTGACGATCTGCTTTTAGGAGAACCGCTCGCCGTTCTTTGAATTTACCGTTATTTTTGGGCGTCATTCTGAGTGTTTGGCGGAGCGTTTGCGCGCAAAGGTGCAACGCGTTGTTCCCCGGCACGCCGTAGCAATGCGAAGGCGGCTCAACGCGTTCGCGATGAACCGGCGCCAGGGAGCAGACGCACAGTGAGCGCGCGCAGGAAGCGCTCGACTTCAGCAGGATCTTTGAGCGAATAAGCCGCTGACGTGGGTTGCGATTTCTCGCTCACGAGAATGCCGACGCCGGTTTGCTCCAGCGCGCAGAAGGCGTCTTCGTCGGTACGATCGTCGCCCATGTAAATCGGACGAATCCCGCCTGAGCGGGACGACAAGCCCAACGTTTCCAACAGCCAGATCACGGCTTTGCCTTTGTTCCAATCGATTGCAGGCAAAAGTTCGTACACTTTTTTTCCGTCGATCCTGCGAAACTCGCGATGTCGCGTCGCCACTTCGCCGACTGCTTGTTCCACCTTCGGCACGTCGTTTTCGTTCACGTTGCGGTAGTGCGCTGCGACAGAAAAACGCTTCCGCTCTACTTGTACGCCGGGAATTTTATCAAGCGCTTGGTGTAACTCCCTTTCTGTCGTATCGAGATTCGGCAAGAAGTCGGCGGCCATTTGTCTGCGCAATCCGCGCGGCCCGGCGATATCAAATCCGTGACTGCCGCCGTACACAATGGAATCGATGTTCACGCGTCGGCGAACGTCATCGAGGTCGCGACCGCTAAGAATGGCAACCACCGGTGCCCGCGCGGCAAGCTCCCGCAGTGTCTGTCGCATTGAATCGGACAGCCATGCGTCCTCAGGCTGACTGACGATGGGCGTTAGCGTGCCATCGTAGTCTAGGAAGACAGCCGCCTGGCCGCTGCCCCCAGCGATCTCCTGAATGTGCTCGAGCGCTGATGGAATCATCTTAACCAAGGAAGTTAAAAGAGTTACAATGTTACAAAAGTTACAGTGATAAGGCGAGGCCGCGCCTTTACATCCGTTGTAACCTTGTAACGCTTGTAACCTTTTCACTGTTGTTCACATGAATCGCCTGATAGTCGTCTCCAATCGATTGCCATTCGCGCTCGATTCGACTGGCGAAGATCTTTGGACGGTGACGCCGGCTACAGGCGGACTCGTCTCTGCAATCGAGCCGATACTGCGCGAGCGCGGCGGAACCTGGATCGGCTGGCCGGGAATCGCGGGCAAAATCCCACAGGAACCGCTGACCAAAGCCACGCGCAATGCCGGGTACAAGGTTGTGCCGGTAGCCCTGAGTGAAGCCGAACGGGACGAATTTTACTACGGCTATTCCAACGAGGTGATCTGGCCTCTTTTTCACGATTTGCAAAATTTCTGCAACTTCGAGCCAGCATACTGGCAGGCTTACAAACAAGTTAACGAGCGTTACGCGGATGCCATCGGCCGCTGTGCGCAGCCCGACGATTTCATCTGGGTGCACGACTATCATCTGATGTACGTCGCGCAGGCTTTGCGTGAGCAGCGCGTCTCCGGAAAACTTTCCGCATTAACTTTCTTCCTGCACATCCCCTTTCCGCCGTACGATATTTTTTCGAAGCTTCCGCAACAACAGCGGCTCCTGCACGCGCTCCTTCAGTTCGATTTGCTCGGCTTTCAGACGCGGCGCGATGTACGCAACTTCATGCAGTGCGTCCGGCGCGTGATGCTGGACGCAAAAATTATTCCTCGCCGCGACCTGCAATTAATCCGCTTTGAAAAACGCGAGATTCGCGTCGGCAATTTTCCAATCGGGATCGATTTCGACTCATTTGAGAATGGCGCAAGATCCGAAACGGTGGCGAAGGAATCTCAGCAGCTGCGCGACACTTTTCCTAGTTGTCAGTTGATCCTTGGTTCCGACCGGCTCGATTACAGCAAGGGAATTCCCGAGCGCTTGCGCGCATTTCGCACCGCCCTGGAACATCATCCGGAACTGCGCAGCCGCGTGGTCCTGATCCAGGTCGTCGTGCCTAGCCGGGTGGAGATTCCCAGATATCACGAGTTCAAGCAACGCATTGACCGGCTGGTTGGCGACATCAACGGCCGCTTCTCGACCAGCACGTGGCTGCCAGTGCAATATCACTTTCGGTGCCTCGATCGCGACGATCTCCTCGCGCATTATCGCGGGTGCGACATCGCCTTCGTAACGCCGCTCAAAGACGGAATGAATCTGGTAGCCAAGGAATATTGCGCGTGCCGTATTGAGAAGGATGGCGTGCTCATCCTGAGCCAGTTCGCCGGCGCGGCCGAGCAGCTCAAGCCCGGCGCTCTGCTCGTCAATCCTTACGATGTGGAGCAGATGGCCGACACGATTTTGCAAGCGTTCCGCATGAACCAGGCCGAGCGTAGTGCGCGCATGAAGCGCATGAGACGCATCGTGCGTAACGAGAACGTCTTTTGGTGGGTCGACTCGTTTTTGAGAGCTGGAGCGAAACTTACCGCTCGACCTTCGCAAGCAGGCCAAAGGCGACAGGTAAAGTTCGCGGAGTCGTGATTAATCTCAAAGCGGCGGAGCACCGCCGCACTCCAAAACGCAACGCGCGTAATCCAGAGCTGGCAATCACGGCCACGTTGTGGAGTGCGGGAGTGTTCTCCCGGTTTGCATGCGCTTCATCGCAGCGACAAGAGTATGATTAAGAGCAAGGAAACATTTCGTCGTGAGAAACGATGTTCTGTAAGAGGTAGTTCCCATGGCGATCATTGATAACCTGGAAAGAATCTCAGACACGGTGTGGGAACTGCCTGCGACCTACAAGGACGGCATGCGCGTGCCGGCTCGGATCATCGGTACCGAAAAGCTGGTGCGCGAAATGGATGAAGCGGTCTACCAGCAGATCAGCAACGTCGCCACTTTACCCGGCATTACACGCTACGCGCTCTGCATGCCGGACGGGCACAGCGGCTACGGGTTTCCCATTGGGGGCGTCGCCGCGATGGACGTGCACGAAGGCGGCGTCATCTCACCCGGCGGTATTGGATTCGATATCAACTGCGGCATGCGCCTCGTTACAACGAATCTCACTCTGGACGACGTGAAACCGCGGCTGAAAGAGATTGTAGATCTTCTATTCGAACGCGTACCGGCAGGCGTAGGCGGTCATGGCTTTCTGAAATTGTCGCGTGACGATTTTCGAGACTTGGTCGAACAAGGCGCGCACTGGTGCATCGAGCACGGTTACGGCTGGACGGAGGACCTCGAACTTACCGAGGAAAACGGTTGCATCTCAGGCGCCGACGCATCGAAAATCAGCGAACGCGCAATCGACCGCGGCTACAACCAGGTCGGCACGCTTGGCAGCGGCAATCATTACCTCGAAGTGCAGGTCGCGCGCCCAGAGGACGTGCGCGACAGCGAGCTGGCCGCAAAATTCGGGATCACAATTCCAAACCAAATCGTAGTGATGTTTCACTGCGGCAGCCGCGGCTTCGGACACCAGGTGGCTACCGATTATCTCCAAACATTTTTAAAAGTGATGCAACCGAAATACGGCATCAAAGTTTTGGATCGCGAACTGGCTTGCGCCCCGTTCGAGTCGCCGGAAGGCCGCGATTATTTCGCCGCGATGAAATGCGGACTGAACATGTCGTTCGCAAATCGACAGGTGATTCTTCACCGCATCCGCGAAGTTTTCTCCGAAGTCTTTGGTCGTAGCGCAGAAGAATTGGAGATGCGTATGGTTTACGATGTCGCGCACAACACCGCGAAGCTGGAAAAACACAAGCTCGACAGCCGGGAGCGTACGCTGCTCGTTCACCGCAAAGGCGCGACGCGCGCATTCGGGCCGGGACACGAGGAAGTGCCCCCGCGTTATCGCGAGATTGGCCAACCGGTGATCATCGGCGGCAGCATGGAGACTGGGTCCTATCTGCTCGTGGGCACTCCCTCGGGGGCAGAAACTTTCTTCAGCACGGCGCATGGAAGCGGCCGCACAATGAGCCGCACCAAGGCGCGCAAACAATGGCACGGCAAACAACTCCAGCACGAACTTGAAGCGCGCGGCATT
>DATASP010000201.1:0-5427 GCA_036269155.1 Candidatus Udaeobacter sp. | reverse complement strand
GTACGCCAACCGAATATCTCGCGTGCAAAAGAAGTTCTCGGCTGGGAGCCGCGCGTGGCGTTCGACGAGGGAATCAAAAAGACGATCGACTATTTCAGAGAGTCGTTGAAGAGTTGAACCTTAAAGCTGAAACCTTTGAAGAGACGATGTTCGGCGTTTGGAGTGCGGCAATCCCGCGACTGCGGGACCGCTTTGAAAGCGCGGACATGTCCGCGCAGTCCACAACCCCCGCAAAATTTTACTGGCGTTTGCGCTGATTTCATTGTGAATTGCTGCATGATCAGGCGTGCGGTTGCCGTCGCCACGGTTTTACTCGCTGCTTGCTTGCCGATCGCAGCGCAGCAAGCGAAGCGGCCGATGCCAACACGACACCGAGCGCTTGCCCCCGAACGATTGCAAGCTGCCGCCGCGTTCGATCCCGCTTTAGCATTTAGCCTCTTTCAACCGAACGCTTTCAGCTCGAAGGATAGTTTCCTTCTGCTTCACAAAGGTCCGGTGCACGCGTGGTCAGATGGTGGCCTGTTGGCGAGCGAAAACGCGTTAGCCGGCAGCGGCATGGTGGCGCTCGATCTCTTTTCGGGTGCCTATTTGCCGCCGCCGGATACTTTCGGGCCCGCGCCGGCAAATAGAGCAAGCGCTGCTTCCGACTCGCGACCCCAGAATTTTGGAGCCGACCCAAAGGATTCCCCTGAAATGATGATGTCGCCGCCAGATCGCTTCTACTACGGAGGAGAGATAGGTTTTCTCTACGGGCACTCGATCGGCAAAGGAAGCGGCGATATGACGGAGAGCTATATTTCGGGGCAGGTCGGTAATGACCATTTGCAGATCACGGCTGGCGCCGCATTTGAGAACTGGAGTGGACAAACGTCGCGGTTCCACTCGTTTAATCTTTCAAGGTAGCATTTCTCGACCTGCACGATGCTCTTCAAGGGAGCGTTATGTGCTTTCCGATTGAAACCGACGTAACGCGATTGGTCTGCGCCAAGCCGGTCTCTCCGATCTTTTCTATTGAAATTGCCGATCGATCCTTCCTACTATCGCGCTAATCAGGACGGAAGCTTCCTAATCGAGGCCACTGGCCGGAGTCGCTTCAACGGATTGATATTAATGTCGGCTCGAAAACTCGTCGCGGAGAAGTTGTTGTGGGAACCGCTGGGACGCTGGAAGCGTTCAAGCCCTGAATTGGATCGCGTTCAATTCCTGAAGACGGTGCCGTTCTTCGACGAACTCTCGAATCGGCAGCTCAAGAGTGTCTCTGATATGATGTTTGAACGCACGTACGAGACTGACGAATCAATTTTTGAGGAGGGGCAGCCGGGAGCTGCGCTCTTTTTAATTTTGGATGGCAAAGTGGCAATAGAAATCTATCGCGAGACTAGCACGACGCGTCTGGCTGTTTTGGAAGGAGGCGCCTTTTTCGGCGAGATGGCGTTGCTCGATGAAACCCCGCGTTCTGCTAACGCGCGGGCCTTGGAGCGGACTCGGACGCTGGCGCTGTATAGGAATGACCTTAACGGATTGGTTCAGCGGGATGCGAAAACTGCCTGCCAAATTTTCCGTTCCCTTGCAGGGATGATCAGCGATCGCCTTCGTTCGACCAATGAGCTGGTCCAGATGAAAACTCGTGGCGACACCTCTGCATTAGGATGACCAACGGTCAGGACTTCGAAGAGAAAGAGCGAGAGCGCAAAGTCCGGCGCAAAATCTTCTATCTCACATTTGCAACGCTGTTCTTGATTTTCGGCGGATTCCTGGTGTGGAAATTAAGCAGTCTCATTCTGCCGATCATAGTGGGCGGCTTATTGGCCTTCGTGTTCCGCCCAGTGAAAGAGCGCTTTAGGATCCGATGGTTACCTCACGAACTTCAGGTTCTGTGTTCGTTCGCGGCCATTGGCGTTGTCTTGTTCTTCGCCTTTAATACCCTGCGCAAACACATTCCCGACGAAGAGCAGAAGCTCGAGTTCAAAGTCCGCCTGACATACAAACTGAACGAAAAATACCGGCAGTTCGTGGCGAAGTCCGCCGAGGGAAAATCAAATCCAGTTACCTCATTAGTTGATAAGCAACTTGGTCCCCTCATGGATAAGATCAATCAGGCACTCAAACTTACCCCGGAGGAACGCGACCTGTTCCTGAAATACGCCGCGGGATACAACGGCAAACCTCCCATTCCGACTAAGTTCGTTGATTACTTTCGAGCGAACCAAAATACCAAAGAATATGTAATTCCCGAAAAGACTCCCGCCGGTGCGGTGTCGCCCACGGCCCCGGCTGCAGTCGCTTCGACTCAACCTCCAGCTGCAGAGGAGCGCACAACCTTGGAGAACAAATTGTCCGCATGGATGTTGGCTCCGTTGATTTTTGTCTTCCTCGGTTTCGATAACGGTCAAATACGCCGCTTTTTCATTAGCCTCGTCCCCAACCGCTACTTTGAGTTGTCGCTGACGGTCCTTGACAGGCTTGACGCCGCTATCGGCAGGTATTTGCGCGGGACCTTGATGGAGTGTTTTCTGGTAGGCCTGACCCTGATACTGGGATTGATCCTCCTTGGGATTCCAATGGGAATCGCCGTAGCCATTGGCGTGGTTTCTGGACTTCTTAACGCGATTCCGTTTCTGGGCACGGCCATCGCTCTCGTGATTGGTGTTGGTTACGCGCTAATTGCGGAAAACATAACGCCGCTAATTCCCGGTCTGAATCCTAATGATCTGGCGCTGTATGTGGTGATTCTGGTCATCATCGTGCACGTACTGGAGGATGTTGTTTTTCAGCCGTTTGTCCTTGGCAGCGCGGCGAACGTTCATCCATTGGTAGTTGTTATCGCGATCATCGGCGGTTCGCTCCTCATGGGTTTGTGGGGCGTATTATTCGCGATTCCCGCCGTAGTTGTAATCAAGACTGCGGTGGCGACGTTCTTCAGGGAACTAAAGGCTTATCGCATCATTTGATGGAGCTTCCGACCTCGACGGCTCAGATGATGCAATCCCGGGCCAAGTGTGAAAACGTTGCAACTAATCCCAAATTCGAATCCTTGAAAACAGCCACTTGATACTGAGTTGTTTTGAACTTTGGGCGGTGAAATTTGGTTTGGGATTTGGAAATTCCGATTTAGAGCTTTAGGCCATGGCCGCACCGGCGCATCTTGTTGCTCTCAACATCGGTTCCCAAACAATCGGTCTGGCGGAATTTCGAGTAATCCACGGGCGCCTGGTGTTGCTGAACTATCGTTTCCGCGAAACACCGCTTGATCCTGAGACTGGGCAACGTCGTGACACCCACGATGCGCTGCAGGAAACCGCCGCCGCGTTGCGCGAAACGATGCACGAAATGCACATACACGTGGCCGACGTGAACTACGCGGTGGCCGCGCAATCGGTTTTTGTGCGCTTTGTCAAACTGCCGGCACTCGATGCGGAAAAGATCGATAAGATCATCGCATTCGAGGCGCAACAGAACGTGCCATTCCCCATCGACCAGGTGGTCTGGGATTACCAGCTGGTCGGAGGCGGCATGGGCGAACAAATTCAGGTCGTTATTGTCGCGATCAAACGCGATCTGCTCGATGAGATCAACAATGCGGTGGAAGAAACCGGGCTGCGGACCCGAATTCTCGATGTGGCCTCGATGGCCCTCTACAATGCATTTTGTTACAACTATACCGATCTAAAGGGCTGCTCGTTGCTGGTGGATATCGGCGCGCGCACGACCAACGTCCTCTTCATCGAGGGCGGAAGAATTTTCTCGCGCAGTCTTCCCATCGGCAGCAGCTCGATCACAGCGGCGATTGCAAAGGAATTTGGCGAATCCTTTGCCGCGGCGGAAACTCGAAAGAACAAGGACGCCTTTGTTGCTTTAGGCGGCGCCGCCGAACCTGACGACCCGAACATTGGCCGCCTCTCAAAGATAGTGCGCAGCACCATGACACGGCTGCACGCGGAATTGATGCGTTCGATCGCTCATTACCGCGCGCAACAGCAGGGAGATCGGCCCGCTCGCATCTTTCTTTGCGGCGGCGGTGCAGGCATGCCCAACATGCGCGAGTTTTTTCACGAGAAGTTCGAATTGCCGGTCGAGTTCTTTAATCCGCTCCAAAATGTGAGTGTGTCGGAATCGACGCCTGACACGACGCGTTCCGCGCATTTGCTTGGAGAATTAGTTGGCCTGGCGCTGCGTAGCGTGACGATTTGTCCGATGAAGTTGAATTTGCTTCCGGCCACCGTGGTTCGCAGGCAGGACTTGGAAAAGCGCAGGCCATTCTTCATTGCTGCAGCGGCATGCATTCTTCTGGCCCTGCTTGGCTGGTCAGCTTACTACACGCGCGCGGCGCAAGTGGCGCAGCAAACTGCTCAGACAATGCGTCAGAAGAACGACAGCATGCACGGCGTCGAAGCGCAGCTTGATAAGTTAAAAAAACAAATCGCTGCATTGGACAACATCGCCACTCCTCTCATCACAGCAGTGAACGATCGCAATTTCTGGCCGCAAATTCTCGAAGATTTGAATGCGCGTCTCCCGGAAGCAGACATCTGGATCACGGAGCTTGCGGCAACCTCCGGTGGGAAACTCCTTGGGGTGCCTGAAAGGCGCGCCGGGGAAACTGCGCCGGCACCAACGCCCACAATTGCTGGATCGCCAGCGAAGGGTGGGGCGACGGCCGGCAAGGTTATCGATGGCATTATGGTGCGCGGCCTTTATCTCTATAATCCCAAGCAGCAGGAAATCGTCGTTGATTACCTGCGCAACCTGGCAAAGTCGCCGTTTTTCGTCATCGACCCAAAAACGCCGGAGCGCACTATCAAATCCAACTCCGTGCCGAACGACATGGAATGGGCGTTCCCGTATGAGCTTCAACTCCCGCTGAAAAAGCCGCTGAAACTGCCATGAAGTGTTCTTACGAACAGAGACTTTCTATTAACCACGGATTAAACGGATGACACGGATAATTCATGAAGAGTTAAGCCGTGAAATAATTGGCGCCGCGATGGAAGTGCTCAACGGGTTGAAACCTGGGCTGGACGAGAAACTCTACGAACGCGCAATGATTATCGAACTGAAGCACCGCGGACACATCGTCTCGGTCCAGAATTCGTTTCCGGTTTCTTATCGCGGTGAATTGATTGGGAACCTTCTCCCCGATCTAATTGTTGATAATGCGGTGATCGTTGATCCTAAAGTTGTCTCCTGCTTCACGGATACCCATATGGCTCAAATGATCGGGTATCTAAACATCACCAACTTGGATCTCGCTCTTCTCATGAATTTCAAGAATGCGCGCCTGGAATGGAAACGTGTGTTGCGTCCGCAGGAATCTGACAAACCCAGCAACCCTGATCTTCATGCGTAAGTCTTCTTATCCGTACTATCCGTGTAATCCGTGGTTCCCATGAAGTGGTTTCAGCAAAATCGGGCATTCGGCATCTTGCT
>DATASP010000200.1:0-3774 GCA_036269155.1 Candidatus Udaeobacter sp. | reverse complement strand
CGGCTCGATTTCAAAAATAACGTCGACCATCACTGTAGCCGTGTTCAATAAGCGCTCGGGTTACGCCCAATCCGATACCGCTTGATGCATCGGTGACAACGGCCACCGGCTTCTTGTTAATATTCGCACTCGTATCGCAGGGAGGATTGTGTGTCACTTAGCTCTTGATGAACGCCAGCAGGTCGGCGTTGATTACGTCGGCATGCGTCGTCGGCATGCCATGCGGGTAGTCCTTGTACGTCTTCAGCGTGCCGTTCTTCAGGAGCTTGGCTGAGAGTGGACCGGCGGCCTGATAGGGCACGATCTGGTCGTCCTCGCTATGCATGACCAGAACCGGCACCGATATCTTCTTTAGATCCTCTGTGAAGTCAGTCTGCGAGAACGCTACGATGCCGTCATAATGCGCCTTGGCCCCGCCCATCATGCCCTGGCGCCACCAGTTCCAAACGGTAGGCTCGATTGTTTCCACACCCGGACGGTTGAAGCCGTAGAATGGGCCGGACGGCAGGTCGTAATAGAATTTGGCCCGATTGGCGGCGAGCTGCGCTTGGAGATCGTCGAAGACGGATTTCGGCAGGCCTAGCGGATTGGCCGGAGTTTTCACCATCAGCGGTGGTACCGCGCTGATGATCGCAGCCTTCGCTACATTCTTGTCGCCGTGACGCGCGAGATAACGCACCACCTGACCGCCGCCGGTCGAATGGCCGACGTGAATCGCATCCTTCAGGTTGAGATGATCGGTGACGGCCTTCAGATCGTCGGCATAGTGGTCCATGTCGTGTCCGCCGCCGGTTTGAGTCGAGCGACCATGTCCACGCCGATCAGTTGCAATGACGCGGTAGCCTTTGCTGAGAAAAAAAAGCATCTGCGCGTCCCAATCGTCCGCTGAGAGCGGCCAGCCGTGGCTGAATACGATGGGCTGTCCTTTGCCCCAGTCTTTGTAATAGATTTCGATGTTAGTTCCGTTTTCTTTTCCTGCGGTTACGTATGGCATGATGATGATTTCCTTTCGGTTTAACTTTCGCTCGAGATGTGCCGCCCGTGGCAAGATCAGTTCTGATCAACTGTCGGCATTCCCAGTCACATAGTCACGTGCCGTTTTCACGAATTTACCAGCTAGTTGGAATTAGCTCGACAATGAGCAGACAAAGGTCGAATCGAAGATTTAAATCCGGGGAATTTCTATGAAACAAAATCATAACCGTCGTCAGCATCGCGCCGCGCTCGGCTTATTCTGTGTATTCAGTGTCTTCGCAAGCGAGAGTTACGCGGCGCCGGCTGCAATCACATCGCGCACAGCAAACATCGACAGTGTACAACTTCACTACTTGATTGCCGGAAGCGGCCCTGCCGTTCTTCTTCTTCACGGTTACACACAAACTTCGCAGATGTGGCGGCCGCTCATTCCGTTGCTAGCCGAAAAGTTTACCGTGATCGCGGTCGATTTACCGGGCATCGGCGATTCTTCGATTCCCGCAGCCAACAAGGCCGACATGATCACCGCGGCGAAGCAAATCCATGACTTGGTTCGTTCATTGAAGATCGACAAGGCGCGCGTGGTTGGACACGACATCGGGCTGATGGTCGCTTACGCCTACGCCGCGCAATTTCCGGACGAAACTGAGAAGCTCGCGGTGATGGATGCGTTTCTTCCCGGCGTTCCCGGATGGGAACCGATCTACAATGATCCGAATACCTGGCATTTTCGTTTCAACGGCGAGTATCCGGAAAAATTGGTGAAGGGGCGGGAGCGAACCTACTTCGAATATTTCTGGAACGTTCTCGCTGCGGACAAAACTCATTCGATCCCTGAAGCGGATCGGGAAGCGTACACCGCAGCGTATTCGCGAACGGGACGCATGCGCGCCGGTTGGGCCTACTTTGCGTCGTGGCCACAATTGGCAAAAAATTACGCGCAGCTTTCTCAAACAAAATTAACCATGCCGGTGCTTTCGATTGGCGGCGATAAATCGCTTGGGAACGAGCTCGCCGCGCAAATGAAGCTCGTCGCGACCGACGTCACTGTCGTTGTGCTAAATGATACCGGACATTGGATTCTCGAAGAAAAACCGAAGGAAACAACCGACGCGCTCGTGAAATTCCTCTGAGGCTTTCCGTTCAACCACTCGGAAAAACCGGCTCTCTTCTTCTCGGCAAGGCCGACTTGATCCTGTTTTCTTTGATCGTTTGTACCTGTCTTACTCGCGAGTTAACGCAGACCACCTGCGATAAGCAGCGTTTCTCCGGTGATCCATTTTGCATCGTCTGAAGCGAAGAATACTGCGGCAGGCGCGATATCGTCTGTCTGACCGACTCGACCCAGCGGCGTCAGCGATTCAAAGGCGTTTCGCATGTCGCTTTCATGAAATCCGCCGGTAACCACTCCCTCCGTAATCACCATGCCAGGATTAATGGAATTGACGCGAATCTTTCGCGACGCGAGTTCTTTCGCCAGCGTTCGCGTAACCGCGTCGACGGCGCCCTTGGTGGCGTTGTAAACCACCGCTGTCGGCGGGGTGAGCGAGCTGGCAAGCGAACCGATGTTGACGATGCTGCCGCCTTCGGCCTTGAAGTGCTTGAGTGATTCTTGAGTGGCGAGAAGCATTCCGAGAACGTTTGTATCAAACATTTTGTGGAATTGCTGCTCGGTGACGTCTTCGAGTGGCACGAATTCGTAAACGCCGGCGTTATTAACCAGGATATCGAGCTTACCAAAAGCTTTCTCCGCTGCGGCAAAAAGCTTTTCTATGTCGTCCTTCTTCGTGACGCTTCCTTGAACCGCGACTGCTTTCCCGCCGCGCTTCGTAATTTCATTGACCACTTTGTCCGCATCCACTTTCGAGGACGCGTAGTTCACGATTACGGCGGCGCCATTGGCCGCGAACTCTTTCGCGATCCCTGCGCCGATTCCCTTCGACGCTCCCGTTACTATTGCAACTTTTCCGTTTAGTTTTCCGTTATTCATTTTAGCCTTTTCTTTATCTTGTGTTCGTTATTTGCCGTTCAAGCCGAACGATGCGCTGAATTTTGAAGGCGCGGACACGTCCGCGATTTAGATGCGACGACGATTCGCCGCACTCCAAACCGTTCAGTCCTTCAGCGAGTTCGTAAAACTCGTAAATTAGTTTCTGCGGCGCGTGGCTTCGAACAGGAACCACGTACGACGCTCGGTTTCATCGATCCAAACCTCGATGAAACTTGCCGTTGCGACGTCACGATGTTCGTCGCAAACGTTGTGCGCCTCGCGCAGACGCGCTGCGAGCGTTTTGCTGTCGTCTGCCAGCTCGGCGAGCATGTCCAATGGCTCGACGTAATCGGCATCATTATCGAGCACGCGCTGAGTGCGCGCGATCTCTCCAATGGAATGCAGGGTCAGGCCGCCGACCTTGCGAACGCGTTCCGCAATAACGTCGGTCATGGCGAAGAGTTGGTCGGCGTGTTCATCGAGAAGGAGATGATAATCGCGGAAGTGATGCCCGCTCATATGCCAGTGAAAATTTTTCGTTTTCAGGTACAGGGCGAACACATCTGCAAGAATTGCGTTCATCGCGCCTGAGATGTCCTTCGTCGCTTCGGGCGTAAGATCGGTTCGTGTTTCCAACGGAGCTTCGCGTCTATGCATCAGCTCTGTCCTTCTCGGATTCGATTTGGCCAGATTTCGGCCGTCGTGTGAGCTTTTTTTCATCCTTGAAGATAGCACATCATTCGATGGCAACATTGGGCGCTCGCAGGAGTTTGTGCTACCCGGAACGAGATAATACTGCATCCCTCTTT
>DATASP010000199.1:0-2727 GCA_036269155.1 Candidatus Udaeobacter sp. | reverse complement strand
AATTTGAAAAGATTAGAAGATGCTGGCGTGACGATTGCCGCAGGCACAGATGCTGGAAACATCGGAACGATTCATGGACCCGCGCTCTTTCGTGAATTTCAGTTGATGAAAGAAGCGGGGCTAACGCCCATGCAGATTTTGCAGTGCGCTACGGCTAATGCGGCGAAACTTTTCGGCGGCAAAACCGGTGCGCAAATCGGTAAGATTGAAAATGGCTATTTCGCCGATCTGGTGATTCTCAATTCCAATCCGCTCGACGACATCGCGCACGCCTCAGATATCGACACAGTGATCAAGAATGGCGTGCTTTATCAGGCTGATTCCATTCTACGCTGATCGTTCAGCGGAAAACCTTTTATGAGGTGTGCGTCGCTTGTCTGCGTTTTGTTACTGCTGCTAGCTGCATTGACCACGCAAGGCGCCACTCCGACGGCGACACCGGTAACGGTGACAAGCGTCAACGAGATCGCAGAAGCTTATGTGAAACTCGTGCTTGCGATGGGGCAGCATGATCCGGATTACGTTGACGCGTATTACGGGCCGCCGGAATGGAAGAAACAGTCGGAGACGAAGAAACCCCTCGATGCGATCGCGCTTGACGCCACGCAATTACGAGACCAGTTGGCGAAGATTTCCATACCGGCGGACGAAATGGAACGGTTGCGCCGCGCGTATCTAACAAAACAACTATCCGCATTGCAGGCACGAGTGCGCATTTTGAAGGGCGAACATTTGAAGTTCGATGAAGAATCACAGGCGCTGTATGACGCGGTTGCGCCCAAGTTTTCCGATTCGCATTTCCAGGAAATCCTCACCAAGCTCGAGCCGAAAATTCCCGGTGAGGGACCGCTGTTGCAGCGTTACGAAAATTGGCGGCGAGCGTTCGTGATTCCCAAAGACAAGCTGGACACGGTGTTCCAGCTCGCGATCAAGGCCTGTCGCGAACGAACGCTGGCGCACATTAGGCTGCCGCCCGCCGAAAATTTTACCGTCGAATATGTCACAAATAAGCCATGGGGCGGGTACAATTGGTACAAAGGAAATTATCGAAGTCTCATCCAGGTGAATACCGATCTGCCGATCTACATCGATCGTGCGATTGATCTGGCTGCACACGAGGGTTATCCAGGGCATCACGTCTACAATGGGTTGCTTGAGAAAAATCTCGTCCGGGACCGTGGCTGGGTTGAGTTCTCGGTGTATCCGCTATTCTCGCCCCAATCACTCATTGCCGAAGGCACCGCGAACTTCGGTAGAGAGGTTGTATTTACGAAACCGGAGCGGATGGCGTTTGAAAAGGAGGTGCTCTGGCCGGCCGCGGGGATCGACCCATCACGCGTGGAAGAATTCTATGCCGTGCAGGACTTAGTGAAGAAACTGAGTTATGCCACGAATGAAGCCGCCCGGCGGTACGTGAATGGCGAGATCGACGCGACCGCGGCTGCGACTTGGTTGCAAAAATACGCGCTGATGGATGAGAAGCGTTCGAAACAGGCGACGAAGTTTATCGAGAAATACCGCAGCTACGTTATCAACTACAATCTTGGCGAAGACATGGTGCGCAACTACATCGAGAAACGTGGCGGCACCGAACAACAGCCAGAGCAGCGCTGGCGCGAGTTTGAGGAGTTGCTCGCGTCACCACGGCTGCCGGGCGATATACGCTGACATTACTACCGCCATCATTTACAGCGCCACGAAGGGAAATCTCTTGCCCGGTAGTGGGACCAGCCTGAAGTTTCTATTTCTATGGCTACTTACCCAACACAATACGCGCATCCGGAAGCGCTCGTGGAGACGGATTGGCTGGAGAAACATCTCAAGGACGATGGAATCCGGATAGTTGAGTCGAATGAAGACGTGCTTCTTTACGACACCGGCCACATTCCCGGTGCCGTGCATATCGATTGGCGGGCTGATCTCCAGGACCCCTTGATCCGCGACTACATTTCGCCGGAAAAATTCTCCGAGCTTTGCAGTCGGAACGGCATCACTCCAGACACCACCTGCATTTTTTACGGGGATAAAGCGAACTGGTGGGCTTGCTACGCCCTCTGGGCGTTTCGCCTCTTCGGACACGAGAAAGTAAAAATCCTGAATGGCGGCCGCGACAAATGGAAAGCGGAAGGCCGTCCGATGACGCGCGAAGTCCCAAAATATCCGAAGACAAATTATCCGGTGCCGAAGAAGCGATTCGACAAGGAGATTCGCGCTTTTTTCGACGAAGCGCTGGCGCAAAGCAAGAGCGGAAAACCATTGGTCGACGTGCGCTCGCCGGGCGAATACAGAGGCGAGATCACGCATATGCCGGAGTATCCGCAGGAAGGCGTGCTGCGCGGCGGCCATGTTCCGGGGGCAAAGAGCATGCCGTGGAAAACCGCCACCAACGATGACGCCACATTCAAGCCAGCTTCGGAACTGGCAAAAATCTATTTCGATCAATGCGGAGTCGGTCCCGAGAGGGAGACAATTGTTTATTGCCGAATTGGCGAACGCTCGAGTCACACCTGGTTTGTGCTCACCTACCTCCTGGGACTCGATAATGTTCGCAATTACGATGGTTCTTGGACCGAATGGGGCAATAAGGTCGGCGCACCGATCGAAAAGAGCGCGTAATGAATTGCGATCTGTAGTGTCCGCTGTCCTTAGCGGAGGTCGACGATGGACGCCTGCGCCGGTGCGCTGAGGACAGCGCACACTACAGCATCAATGACGCTGGTGCGGGAT
>DATASP010000198.1:0-5200 GCA_036269155.1 Candidatus Udaeobacter sp. | reverse complement strand
AGTTCGCGTTTTACGTAAGGCACACCAGAAGGAGGCAGATCGATTTCGCCTTCCGGCTTCACTGCCCATCCTATTCCCTGTACTTTTCCACGGAAGCGTTGGTTAGGCGCCGACGAGAGATAAACGATCGCCTCACTTCCCGGAGCCATATGTCGAATCTCGGCTTCGCGGAAATTTGCGATCACGTACCATTTGCGCGTGTCGAGCAACGAGAACACGGGAACCCCGGAGGTAACATGGGCGCCGGCCGAAATGTTGAGGTTGATGACCCGTCCGGAAAAAGGTGCGATGACCTTGCAGTAGGAAAGATGGAGTTCCTCGAGATTGATGGTCGCGATCGCACCTTCGCGCTGAGCTTGCAGGGTTGTTACTGCGGTTCGGGCTTTGTCAACAGTGTCGGCGGTCGTAAAGCCATGGGGCAGGAGTGGTTCCAGGCGGTGCAAGGTGTCCTGGGCTTGTGCGAGCTGTTGATCCAGAGTGGCCAATTCAGCTTTAGCCTTTTCCAGGATGAGTCTGTAATCCTCCGGGTCGATTTCGAAAAGCACGTCGCCTTCCTTTACCGCCTGGTTGTCCTGCACATTGAGCTTGAGGATTTGACCACTCACACGCGGCGCAATGCCCACCACGTTGGCGCGCGCTGTGGCATCATCCGTGCGCGGGTGTCGTTCAATGATTCCCCAAACGAAAAGTGTGATGATCACCGCGCTGGCGACGATGATCAGACTGACGATTTTGCGAACGAACTTGTGTTGCTCGATGTCGATCTTTGCTGAGGTCCCGACGCTCTCTTCGTTTGAATGTGTGGCGGCTTGATGCATGTCAGTTCTGGTAGAACAAAATCCAGGTCGCGAATGTGAAGATGATCATCAGAGACGAATAGATGAGCGGCGCCGGACCGAGATACGGCTTCAGGTGGCACACTTGAACAATCCAATGCGCGATGAGCGTTAGCGTCAGTCCGCTGATGATGCAGACCATCCAGGCCGGAAAATAAGAGCCGAGAATATCAATCGTAGGTGAGCGGTGACTCAACGGTCGAACCACGAAGATCAATGCCCCGATTAGGAGGAGCAACCCAACAAGCACGACCGGCCGAGACCGATCGCGTCGGACTCGTGGAGGATTGTTGCTGTTGCTCGGAGCGACTCGCACAAATTCCGCTTTCATCTTCGTGGTTGCCTAACAAGTGGTGGAGCCGGGCGGGCAAGATCACCAACGCTGAGCGCGAGCGCGGCTTGACTGGTGTAAATTGCTGACTGCGTATCGTGACTTGTCGCCTGCGCAGCGGTGAGATTGCGCTCCGCACTAACAACCTCGGGATATGTGCTCAACCCTTGCTTGTACGATTCCAACACTGCATCGAACGCGCTCTTCGAAGCGGTCAGTAATTTTTCGGCCGCGTCCTGTTTCTTAAGCGCGGTTCTGTAACCGGTGTATGCCTTCCACACATCTCGCGCAGCCGAGTCGCGCGCTCCAGCAAGTTCGTTCTCAGCTTGATGCAAGTCGGCCTCTGCCATGTCGAGTTTGTGCCGGCGCGCAAACCCGTCGAAGATCGGCACGTTCATTGTGAGAAACGCGCCAAAGGTGGGCCGGGTGCCGCCGAAGTAGTCCGATTTGGCGACGCTGACCTGCAGGTCGGTTTCGGTAAAGTGCGTGTCGAGCGTGACCTTTGGATAATACTCGGCGCGGATCTTGCGGATCTCATATTCCTTTGAACGAGCGTTGGCTAGCTTTGCAACGAGATCAGGCCGTTGCGCCAAAGCTTTTGTGATTAGGTCACCGACGGAATCTTCTGTCTGAGCATTCAGATGATTTTTCTCTGGCAGATCTGCCACTTTGAGCGACACGGTCGGCATAAGGCCGATGCTCTCGATGAGTGCCACTCTGGCATCGCTCTCGGCGCCCAGGCTTGCCTGAAGATCAAAATTGGATTGCGCACTCTGCTGTTGTGCCTGGAGCAATTCAGGTTTCGTGGCAAGTCCGGTGTCGAAGCGCGCCTGCGCCGCCTGCTCCACGGTTTTTGCCGCGTCCAGCGCGCTCTGAGTCACCATCACCTTTTGCCGTGCCGTGCCGAGTTGGTAAAAGCGGTCGGTCACATCGAAAACGATTTTTTGGTGCGTTCCGTTGAAGCCGACGTTTGCCATCATCAGTTTCTCGCGCGCTGCCGCCCTGATTGCGTTGCGTTCACCGAAGTCGATCAGCAGCCACTTCGCGTTTAGCTCGGCCCGCGCCAGCAACGACTCAGTGACTAATGTACCTCCGCCAACAATCTCCACGTTAGGCAGGTTCCCATTCGTTGGCGGCGGCTGTAACTTCGTCCGCAGCTGCGGAAACGGAATAAAGGCGCGGTCGTATCCTCCAACTGCAGCCGCGACGATGTACGGGTAATAAGCGCTCTCAGTCAGACCGACGGCAGCCGCTGCCATCCGGGCGCGCTCCCAGGCCACACGTGTTTCCGGGTTACTGCGCTGCGCGATATCAATCAGCTCGGCGAGATTGTAGGTCTTGCGCGGATCGATGGCCGGCAAATAGCGCCGTTCAGCTTCAGTCGGTTCGTACTCGCGGAGTTCTCCTTCGTATCTCGGAAGCCCTGGTGGCGCCCACGGTCTCACAGACGACGGAGGAGGATCATCGCGGGCAAATACGATCCCGATCATCGCGAAGACTTGTGTCGCTCCAATGAAAGAAATCTTTACGAGAACCTCTCGAATCTCGCAGCAGCGTTTCATGAAGATTCATTATGGCTGATCGTGACTTGAATTGGCGAGGACAGAAGCCGCGCTCGTTGACTTTGCTAGCTTTATTCGCGCGCGGGCGCGCGCCAGTTGAGCGCTAAGCGCTTCGACATCGCGGACGCTGATCGTCTGCTCGATTTCTTGGCCGAAGAAAAGATCGAGTGTCCAACTTGCCATGACTCGCAGCTTCTTAGCCAGGCGTGGAAGCTTCATCAGGTAGACGCTTCGCCAGAACCACCAGGCGATAAAACCGGAAAACTTGATCCCGAACACCATCGCCACGCCGGTACGATGGCCAATGCTCGCCAACTGTCCCATCATTTTGTAACGAAACGGCTTGAGCGACCGATCGAGAATCGTAGCTTCGATGTTCTTCGCAACCGTCACTCCTTCCCGTATGCCGTGCTGCGCCGTTGGCGGATGAAAGTTTTCGGTGTTCAGGATAGGCACGGCTGCGCAATCGCCTGCCGCCCATAAGCCAGGAACACCCGTTACCGCCATGTACTCACTAACCAAGAGTCGGCCACGTTGCTTCTCGCAAGGTAACTGTGCAATAACCGGGCTGGGTTTTACACCTGCCGTCCAGATCAGAGTCGCGCCAGGAATCGATGTGCCATCGCTTAACGTGACCACCACACCGTCGTAGCTCGCCACGCGTGCGCCTTTGATCACCTCCACTTTGCGCTCACGCAATTTGTGTTCTGCGTAGCGCCCCAGTTCTTCACCTAATTCGGGTAGAATGAAATTTCCCGGATGAACCATCACAACTCGAATCAATTCTTCGCGCAACTGCGGATAATAGCGCACGGTTTCCCGCACGAAGTCGTTCACGGCGCCAGTTGTTTCAGTGCCCGAGAAGCCACCGCCAGCAGTGACGAACGTGAGTGTTTGCCGGCGCGCCGCCTCATCGCTCTGTAGAGAGGCTTCTTCTAAAAGCGCCACCATGCGATTGCGTAGCAGCGCCGCATCAGTCAAGCTTTTCATGGTTACCGACCAGTCACGGACGCCGTCCATGTTGAAGAAGTTTGTTTCCGACCCGAGCGTCAGAAGCAGATGATCAAACTCGAAATTCAGGTCGTGCTCCGCAATGCCGCCTCTGCAGCCGACTATTCGGCCGGTCATATCAACCGTGCATACATCGGCTTCGACAACCTTCACGTGACGAAGAATTCGCCGAAGGGGATTAATGATGTCGCCCGGATATAGATCGCCGGCAGCGACCTCGTGTAGCATCGGCGTAAAGAGAATGAAATTCTCGCGACTGATCAACGTCACCTCCACGTCGGCACGGCGCGCGAGTCGTTTGTCGAAGTGCATCGCTGCGTAAAGCCCGGCAAATCCACCACCGGCAATGACTATTCTAGTCGTCTTCATGCCATTAGCCGCGAATCGTAACGCGACCCTTGCGATTAAGATACTATTGATGACCGCCGTCATTCAGTCTTTTTCTATTTTTTTTAAGCTTTCCCTTCTTCTAGGTCGCTTGGAGAAGAAGAGGTGAGGCAGATGAAAACTCGTGCGGCAACCAACTCCGATGGCGCCGCTCATTTTCAACATCGAGTTTTTCGGTCAGCGCCGCGACGTGCGCCTCAATAATTTCGGAACAGGCTGCCAACGCTCGCTTACGAGTGTGGACGCCTTGCTGAGCTATGTTTTCCAAGTCGTCGATATTGTGTAGAGAGACGTTATCGAGCTCGCCCACAGCAGGATCGATATTGCGCGGCACAGAAAGGTCGATGAGAAAAAGCGGCCGATTGCGGCGTGCTCTCATCAGGTTTTCTGTATCACCGCGAGTTAGCAGCGGCTCCATGCTGGTTGTCGCGGTTATGACAACATCCACATCGCGCATTCCGAAAAGGCAGTCTCCATAACAAATTGCTTGTCCCCCGCATCGTATCGCCAGATCGAAAGCGCGATCGAAGGAACGGCTGGCGACTAAAATGGAACGGGCGCCCTTCCTGGCCAGGAGTCGAACACAGCATTCTGCCATCTGGCCGGCGCCGATTACCATTATCGATTGCCGCGCGAGATCGGCAACCTTGGCAACCAATTCCACCGCGACGCTTTTAATTGAAACGGCGCCGCGCCCGATTCCAGTTCGAGTGCGAATCTCCTTTGTCGCCTGAAAAGCTTTTTGAAACAGCCGATTCAAAACGCGGTCAGTCAGTCCCGCCCCGCGCGCGATCTCGTAGGCATTCTTGATCTGGCCGGTAATTTCGGTTTCACCCAGCACCATCGAGTCCAGGCCCGCTGCTACACGAAACAAATGCCGAACTGCATCGGCGTTCTGGTGGACATAAATGTATGGGTCCAATTCCTGTGGTTTGGAGCAGAGCAATTGAAAAAGAGATTTGATGTCGCGCGATGCGTCTTGTGTCGTGGCATAAATTTCGACGCGATTACAGGTTGAAAGCAGGACGATTTCGTCGAGATGGCCGGAGCACTTCAGCACAAACGCAAGATCG
>DATASP010000197.1:0-3482 GCA_036269155.1 Candidatus Udaeobacter sp. | reverse complement strand
CGAGACGATAGATAAATGCCCCGCCGATTCTCGAGCAATGTGCAAATGAAAAAAGCGATGGCTCCGAAAACGGCGCCAAAAGCTGCCCGCGAGCGGAACGAAGAGACAATCCCGCGGTTCCGGACAGAGCTGTTCTGCGCTAGCGCAGTATTTCTCGTCGCGCTTCTCCTTTATTGCTGCACGCTGGCGCCCACAGTCACTCCGACCGACAGCGGCGAATTGATAGTGGTCGCTCGAGGGCTCGGTGTCGCGCATCCGCCGGGGGTTCCTCTTTGGATCATGCTTGCCCATCTTGCATCGCTTGTGCCGCTGGGAAACGTTGCGGTGCGAATCAATTTCTCGTCCGCTTTTTTCGCAGCGCTCGCTTCCGCAATGCTCACTCTGGTGGTGGCGGAGTTAATAATCACGGCGTCGTATCTCCCGAAGACAAAGGAGCGAGGTGCGCGGAAGAAGAGAAGGACCGCGGATTCCTTGGTCGACCCCGTTTTGATTTTCGCGCCTGCGGTTGGCGCAGGGCTGCTGATGGCATTTTCACGCACGCTTTGGTCGTACGCGACCATCACGGAGGTTTATACTCTCAACACGCTGTTGATCCTCACAGTTTTCTTTCTGATGCTTCGGTGGCGGCGGTGCATCGTTGCAGATCAAACGAAAATCAGGTCACCGATTACGATCCACGACAGTTGGCTTTATGCAGCCGCTCTCGTATTTGGCTTGGCTCTGGGAGTTCACCACGTGACCGTGGGATTGATTCTCCCGGCTCTGGCCATTCTCGTTTACCGGACCGAGAGGATGAAATTTTTTACCAGCCGCCGGTTGCTGTATGCCGCATTGATTTCGATCGGCGGCCTGCTCGCCGTTTATGCCTATTTGCCGTTTGCGGCGTCGCGTTCACCCGCCATCAACTGGGGCAATCCGCGTTCGCTGCAGGAGATTTGGTGGCATGTAAGCGGTCGCCAATACCGCGTGTTCCTCACCTTCAGCCCATCTATGATGGGAACGCAGATTGTTGAATTTTGCCGAATGCTCCTGCGCGAATTTGGACCTGCGTGGCTTCCTTTGTCCCTTATTCTGGCCTTTGCCGGGTTGCGCAGCGCTTTCAGGCAGGACCGCACAAGTTTTTGGTTTCTGTTCTTTATCGTCATGGCCGATTTGGCTTATGCCCTTAGCTACGAAATTGCGGAGGACAAAGACGCCTATTATTTACCTACGTTCATTTCGGTCGCGATTGCCGCCGGGTTTGGTATCCGTTGGCTGATTCAGCTGAACGCGTCCAGGGCAACGGCGTTACAAAAAACGTACTGGGTTGCTGCCGTGGTTGTTGTCTTCACATCTGCAACAGCGTTCGCGGCGAATTGGCCGTTCAACAATCGAAGGCATTACTTTATCGCCCACGATTATGTCGAAAATCTGTTCAGCACAATCGAGCCAAACGGGCTGTTACTTACACAAGATTGGCAGGTCGCCGCCCCAATGTTTTATGAACAGGAGGTGGAACAACGCCGGACTGACGTCAAAGTTGTCGATATCAATTTGCTGCGTCGCTCGTGGTACTTCGATTGTCTCAAACGCGCTCATCCCGGTTTGGTCGAGCGGTCGCGTGACAAGATTGATGCATATGTTGAGGACCTCAAAGAATGGGAGCGCGATCCCGCGGCTTTCGCCCGAAGCCAGCCGCTCACTCAAAAGATTAGCCTGGCTTTTTTGGAGATGGTTCGGTCGATCGTGACGAACGAAATCAGGTTCGCGCCAGTTTACATGACGAATGACCTGCTGGTCTCTAACCAAATGAACGGTTACCTGACCCAATGGATCCCTCAAACCTATCAACTTATTCCGGAAGGTCTCGTTTTTTACCTCGCGAGCGACCAGAGTTTTCACGACTCGCCAGACCCGCACCTCCAGACCCGCGGTCTGGCTGACGGGACGGTACGATTTGAGAAAGATGACGTGCTTAACCTCAAGGTGTTGCCGACGTATACAAGCATGCTGGTCAACAGGGGGCGTTATCTCGCTTCGTTCAATCAGCACGAGCGCGCCATCGTTGCATTCAAGGAGGCGCTTGCACTCAACCCGGGGCTCGCCGCGGCGCGAGAAGGGCTTGCACAAAGCGAAGCGAAACTGCACAAGCCTTAGCACTGTATGGGGAATCGGTGTGGGGCGTTTGCATATTCATTTCTTGCCAGCGCAGCGTATTGCTTCTAAACGAGCGGGATGAAAATCACGTCCCGTATTTGCTTAGTTTTGCTGTGTTTCGGTGTGTCGGCGCTCGCGGCCGATCAATCAGTCGTGCTCAAAGCCGCGCGGATGTTTGACGGCAAATCGAACGCGCTCGTGCAAAACGCCGTGGTTATCGTGCAGGGCGACAAAATTGTCGATGCGGGAAGCAATTTGCCGATCCCAAGCGGCGCGCAGGTTATCGATCTCGGCGACGCGACGCTTGCGCCTGGTTTCATGGATGCGCACACGCATCTGACCGCCGATTTTTCGGGTAATTACAACGAGCACCGACTGCAAGAAGTCGATTTAAACGTCTCCGAGCAGGCGATCATTGCCACAGCGCACGCGCGCGCCACCGTCGAGGCGGGCTTTACTACGGTGCGCGATCTTGGAAGTCGCTTCGTCGGCAGCCGCGAATTTGTCGATGTCGCGCTACGCAATTCGATCAACAAAGGCGTAATCGTCGGCCCGCGAATGCTGGTCGCGACCAAAGGCATCGGCGCCACTGGCGGACATTTTGATCCCACCAGCGGGTTTCGCGATTTTCTCTTTGGACGCGAGCCCGACTACACAGATGGCATTGCGGATGGGCCTGATGAGATTCGAAAGGCGGTGCGGTTTGAGGTGAAGAATGGCGCGGACGTGATTAAGGCCGCGGTTTCGGGCGGCGTGCTTTCGCTTACCGATGAAGTGGACACTCCGCAGTTGACGCCGGCTGAAATGGCGGCGCTGGTCGATGAATCGCATCGCTTACGCAAGAAAGTGGCTGTGCATTGTCACGGCGATCAGGCGGCGCACGATGCGATTGAGGCAGGCGTCGATTCGATCGAGCACGGTTCTTTTATGAAACCAGAAACGCTCACGATGATGAAAAAGAAGGGAACATTTCTTACGCCCACACTCATGGCGACTGAGTGGATCATGAATAAGATCGATAATTACCCGCGGGCACTACAGGCCAAAGCCAAATCAGCAGCAGCCGCGCGCTCGGAGATGTTTCGCAACGCACTGAAATTGGGCGTAAAAATTTCTTTCGGCACAGATGCCGCTGTTTTTCCGCATGGTCAGAACGCAAAGGAATTCAAACTAATGGTCGATCTCGGAATGACACCAGTCGATGCATTGAAATCCGCGACTGCAAACGACGCCGAGCTTTTGGGAATCGGTCAAAAGGTCGGCACGCTGGAAAAAGGCAAACTGGCCGATGTCATTGCCATGCCGGGCGACCCGACTTCCGACATTACTGCAACCGAGCGCGTTTT
>DATASP010000196.1:0-13879 GCA_036269155.1 Candidatus Udaeobacter sp. | reverse complement strand
GGTGAAACCGTCACGGCGCGCATGTTGATCGCCGCTGTTTTCATCATCGGTTCAGTGGCACTCATTATCACGGCACAGCAGCTACGAGCGCGGGTCGAGCCAGCGTTGGGCGCTGCGCTGGAGCCGGCTGATTGAACAAGGAGCTGCGGTCTCTAGTCCGCCGCCTTTAAGAAGGGCGGATTGGAAACCACCCTTCCTTGGGTTTTAATCTGGTATGGCAAGCGATTCGAAAGATCGACAGGAAACAATCGAGGTCGTTACACGCAACTGGCAGGCGGAAGTTGAGACCGCGCAAACCTATCGCGACCTGGCGGACCGCGAGCACGACGAGAAGCGCAAAGCCATTCTCTTGCGCATGGCAGAAGCGGAAGAGCGTCATGCGCAGCGTTGGGAGAAGAAGCTTAGAGATCTCGGCGCAGAGCCGCCTGTTTACAAAGATACGATTGCGCGCCGATTGAATCGTTGGTGGAACAGATTTGCCGGAGCCGAGATCGCCATTCGCCGCATGGAAGCGACGGAAGAACGGCAGGAAGCGCAATTTCACGACCAAGCCCAACGCGCATTAGCCGGCGAACAGGACGTACAAGAATTTTTGAGGCATAGCGCCCTCGAAGAAAAAGCTCATGCGCGGGTGTTGAGCGCGATGGCGCCGCCCATCAGTCCCCGCACCGCGCTGGACAAAATCCTTAAGCGCGAACGCTGGCACGGGCGAGGAGGCAGTTGGGTAGCCGACGCGATCTACGGCGCAAACGACGGATTGGGCGCGGTTTTCGGAATTGTGTCCGGCGTAGCCGGCGCGACGAACAACCAGCAGCATTACATTCTGATCTCCGGCCTTGCGGGAATGCTTGCTTCCACGCTCTCAATGGGTGCCGGGGCGTATCTCGCCGCAAAGAGCGAAGTGGAAGTTTATGAGGCCGAGATTTCGCGTGAGCGCGCCGAGGTCGAAGAAAATCCTGAGGAAGAGATTGAAGAGATGTCGCTCTTTTACCAATTGCAGGGATTCACTCCGGAAGAATCACAGAAAATGGCGGAGCGTCTCGCTCAGCAACCTGAGCAATTCGTGCAGGCGATGGCGCAAAGCGAGCTGGGCTTGTCCGAGCACCGGTTTCCGAACCAGTGGACTGCTGCGACGTCGGCTGCCATCTCCACTGCGATTGGCGCTTTTGTGCCAATCATTCCATTCTTTTTCTCCGGCGGACTTACTGCGGTGATTCTTTCCTTCGGGATCAGTTTAGTGGCGCACTTTCTTGTGGGCGCGTTAAAATCGCTCATTACGATTCGTTCCTGGTGGGCGTCTGGTTTGGAGATGACGTGGATTGGAATCATTGTCGCGGTTGTCACATACGGCCTGGGCCTGGCGTTCGGCTCATTCGGCTGAGTTCAGCTTCCGACGCCGAGAGCACTCATGTAAAAACTGGTTTCGCGAAGCTCTTGAGATGCTATCGCATCTTTGTCTCGCACTGGCTGCTGCAGGTTTTCTGGAAATCAGCTGCCGCCGTCCACCCAGACGCCCTCGCAAGCACATACGATATATTGTTGTAACCAAATGACTGTTCCGCAGGTCACAAATTGGGAGCGTCCCAGTTCGCCACGGGACGAATACGTCCAATTGGAGGACATGGAAACGCGGTATTCATCAAAATGTTTAAACGACTCATCCTCGGAATTATCGGCGCTCTGGTGCTTTTGATCGCATGGTGGAGCTTTCACCACCGCGCTGATCAATCCGGGTCAACGGTTGCGGGAGAAACTTCGGGCAGGCGGGGCAGGGCTGGAGCTGGTGGTGGTCCCGTGCCCGTGGTTGCAGGCAAGGTCGAGCAAAAAGATGTGCCGATTTATCTCGACGGACTTGGCACGGTACAGGCGTTCAACACTGTGACCGTACACACACGAGTCGATGGCGCGCTTGTGCAGGTCAATTTTACGGAAGGCCAGGATGTGAAAACGGGCGATCTGCTGGCCGTTGTCGATCCAAAGCCGTATCAAGCGGCGCTCGACCAGGCAAAAGCGCAAGCCACGTTGGACCAGGTGACGCTCAAGAGGCAGGCTGATCTGCGCGCCAGAAACGTAATAGCGCAGCAGGACTACGATACCGCTGTGGCGAACGCGGCAAAATCGAAGGCCGCCGCCGAGGCTGCTCAGGTCAATTTCGATTATTGCTACATCAAATCGCCGATCGACGGCCGCACCGGCGTGCGACTTGTCGACATTGGCAATGTCGTTCACGCTGCCGACCAAACCGGCATTGTCGTCATCACGCAGCTGCATCCGATCTCGGTCTTGTTCACGTTGCCGGAACAGAATCTACAGGAAATTTTGAACGAAGGTGGCGCGAACGGCGGACTGAAAGTTCAAGCGCTCGATCGGGGAAATACCAACACGCTCGACGAAGGGACGCTGGCGGTCGTGGATAACGAAATTGATCCAACGACCGGCACTGTAAAGCTGAAGGCGACGTTCCCGAACGATGATTTGAAACTTTGGCCAGGAAAATTCGTCAATGCCCGATTGGTCCTGACCACGCGAAAAGATGCAACAGTGATTCCCTCTAGCGTCGTGCAACGCGGCCCGCAGGGAACTTACGCTTACCTGATCAATCCAGATAAAACCGTCGAGATGCGACCGATCAAAGTCGCCCAAACGGAAGGGAATCTTGCCTTGGTGGATGATGGGCTGAAACCCGGCGAACAAGTCGTGGTAGATGGCCAGTATAAATTGCAACCGGGGGCGCATGTTGAACTGACAACGCCGCAACCGTCAAAGCAGCAGCCGGGCGTGCGTGGGAAACAACCGACCGCCAAAATGGCGAGAGCGTCGAAGCCATGAGTGTCACTGGCAGGATTAGTCTCCGAGGATGTTTTAGACATCGCGTTTGCCTGCCGCAACGGATTCGCCTCTCCCTTTCTGAAAGGGAGAGGATTAAGGTGAGGGATTGTTTCCGGCGCATTCCTCGAGCGCGAAGCAAATCGCTCTTAGCAGGCTATCGAGTTCCTCACGAACTTGGTGATTCCAAAACCGGAGAACCTCGATGCCGTGGCGAGCGAGAAATTCCTCCCGCGCGTGATCGCGTATCTGGCCGCCTCGATAATTATGTCCTCCACCGTCTAGCTCAATTGCCAGTTTTGCCTCCGCACAATAAAAATCGAGAACATAAGGATCAAGCGGATGCTGCCGCTGGAATTTGTAGCCCGCAAAATTGCGGTTCCGTAGGTGTCGCCAAAGAACACGTTCCCACTTGGTCGGATGTTTCCGTAGCCAACGAGCGCGGCTCACAAAGATATTTAAGGCGCACGCTGCTTTTTGGAAAAGCCGAATTGACCCCTCACCTCAATCCTCTCGCCTTGAGCAAGGGGAGAGGCGGAGTAAGCCGCGACCAACCACGCATAGGTCCTGCGCTTACCATTCAAAAATGCGTACGTCCGCCATGGTGGATTGGTCCTGTGACAAGCCGGAAACGTGCGGCAGGTTCATGAGTATTTCCGAACCATTCATTCGCCGCCCGGTGGCGACTTCGCTGCTGATGGTCGGTGTGATCCTGCTCGGAACGCTCGGCTACAAATTGCTGCCGATCTCAGCGCTGCCGACAGTTGATTTTCCGACTATCGAGGTCACCACCTATTATCCCGGTGCCAGCGCCGAGGTGATGGTCTCGGCAATCACCACGCCACTGGAGCGGCAGTTTGGCCAAATCGCGGGACTCGCCTCGATGAATTCGACGAGCTCGTTCGGTGTATCGACAATCACATTACAATTCGTGCTCGATCGGCCAATCGATGTCGCTGCGCAGGATGTTCAGGCTGCGATCAATGTCGCCGGCGGCTTTTTGCCGAAGGATCTGCCGAACCCCCCAAAATATAACAAGGTCAATCCGGCGGACACGCCGATCCTCACGCTCTCGATTACCTCAGATAGTTTGCCTCTCGATCGGGTTAACGATTTTGCGGACACACTGCTGGCGCAGAAATTGAGCGAGGTCACGGGCGTCGGTCTCGTGACGATTCAGGGAAATCAAAAACCCGCCGTTCGCGTACAAGTGAATCCGGCGGCGATTTCCGCGCTCGGGCTCAGTCTCGAAGATGTGCGCACCCTTCTTGGCCAGGCAAACGTCAACGCACCGAAGGGTAGCTTTGAAGGACCGCGGCAATCGTTCACGATCGGATCGAACGACCAGATTTTTTCCGCTGAGGCTTACAAACCAATCATCATTGCCTACAAGAATGGCGCACCGATTCGGCTTGGTGACGTCGCGCAAGTGATCGACAGCGTGGAGAACGATCAGCTCGCGGCCTGGGTCGGCACAAAGAACAGCGAGCAACCCGCGGTGTTACTCGACATTCAACGCCAGCCCGGCGCGAACATCATTCAAACAGTTGAGCGGGTGAGACAATTATTGCCGCGGCTGACGAGCACGTTGCCGCCGTCCGTGCGCGTTGATGTGCTGGCCGATCGCACCGAAACAATTCGCGCGTCTGTGCGCGATGTGCAGTTAACGTTGCTCCTCACCATCGCGCTGGTTGTCATGGTGATGTTCCTGTTCCTCCGAAAACTTTGGGCCACTGTCATCACAAGCATCGCGTTGCCGCTCTCGCTCATTGGGACGTTCGGCATCATGTATCTCGCCGGGTTCAGCCTCGACAATCTCTCGTTGATGGCGCTGACCATTTCGACGGGCTTTGTGGTCGATGACGCCATCGTGATGATTGAGAACATCGTCCGCTATATCGAAGCGGGCGATCCTCCGTTGGAAGCCGCGTTAAAGGGCGCAAAGCAGATCGGATTCACGGTGGTGTCCCTCAGTGTCTCGCTCGTGGCGGTTTTCATTCCGCTTCTGTTTATGACCGGGATCGTCGGCCGGTTGTTTCGTGAGTTCGCGATCACCATGAGCGTTGCCGTCGGAGTATCGGCATTCGTTTCGTTGACTCTCACCCCCATGATGTGCGCAAAACTTCTGCGCGCGGAAACCGAAGAAGACGAAGAGAAACAGAACAGAAGCGCGTTTTATCGGACAACTGAAGAATATTGGACACGCTTTCGAAACGCGTACGAACGCGGCTTACGCTGGGTTCTGGCGCATCAGCGCTTCGTTTTGATGGTCGCTATTGTCACGCTCGTTGCGACCATTCTGCTCTATATCGTCGTGCCTAAAGGCTTGCTGCCGCAACAGGACACTGGCGTTATCATTGGTGTGGCTGACGCCGCCGAGAACATTTCGTTCAAGGCGATGATGGAGCGAGTCCACGCGGTGTCGGACATCATTCGAAAGGATCCCGACGTCACGAGTGTCTCTGCGTCTGTTGGCGCTGGAACCGTGAATGCAACCATCAACACCGCGCGCCTCTACATTGTGCTGAAGCCGCACAACGAGCGGCCGAACGCAGAGAAAATCATGGAGCGTCTGCGCAACGCCACACGCAATGTGGAAGGCGTGTCGCTGTTCATGCAAACGGCGCAGGATCTACAAATCGATGCACGGGTCAGTCGCACGCAATTTCAGTACATTTTGCAGGATGCCGACGCCGCGGAACTGGCGGAATGGACGCCCAAGCTTGTGCAAAAACTTGGCCAGTTGCCGCAGCTCACTGATGTAGCAAGCGATCAACAAGTCAACGGCCTGCAGTTAAACGTTGATGTCGATCGCGAGAAAGCTTCGCGGCTCAACGTTCTCACACAAGCAATCGACGACACGCTGTACGACGCGTTCGGCCAGCGACAAGTCTCGATCATTTTCACGCAACTCAATCAGTTCCGCGTGATCCTCGAGGTAGAACCGCAATTCAGGCAGTCGCCGGATGTGCTCGACAAGATTTATGTGAAGTCGACCAGCGGGCAGCCGGTTCCTCTGAGCGCGTTCGCCACAATGCGCACGAGCAACACGCCACTTTCCATTCCACATCAAGGCCAATTTCCTGCGGCGACCATCTCGTTTAACTTGCGCAGCGGAAGTTCGCTGAGTGATGCAGTCCCGGCGATTCAAAAAGCAGAGCGCGAAATCGGTTTGCCGGACACGATCGCAACAACATTTACTGGCGCGGCGGCGGAATTTCGAAATTCCCTAACGAGTGAGCCACTGTTGATCCTGGCAGCTGTAATTGTCATCTATATCGTACTTGGCGTCCTCTACGAAAGTTACATTCATCCAATAACAATTCTTTCAACCCTGCCGAGCGCAGGCGTAGGCGCACTGCTGGCACTGCTAATTTGCCGCATCGATTTTTCATTAGTGACGCTCATCGGGATCATCCTGCTCATCGGCATTGTGAAGAAAAACGCCATCATGATGATCGATTTCGCGCTGGATGCGGAACGCAAGGAAGGGCTCTCACCAGAGGAATCGATTTACCAGGCATGTCTGTTGCGTTTTCGGCCGATCATGATGACGACAGCTGCTGCGCTGCTTGGCGCTTTGCCGCTGGCGTTGGAAACCGGCACGGGCAGCGAATTGCGCCGGCCAATGGGCATTTCCATCGTCGGCGGATTGTTGCTCTCACAATTTCTCACCCTCTACACCACGCCGGTGATTTACCTTTATCTCGATCGCTTTGGACATTGGGTGAAGGAGCGCCGTCACCATGGTGAGATCGCCCAACCCGAGTTGCCATTGCGGACGACAACAGAACTGGAACGTGAACCCGAACCTCAATTCGCCGGAGTGAACGGCGAAGATGATCGCCTTGGCTTTTAGCCATGAACATTTCCGAGCCATTCATTCGCCGGCCGGTTGGCACGTCGTTGCTTGCAGCCGGCGTGTTGTTGCTCGGGGCTGTGGCCTATCATTTCTTGCCAGTCGCGCCGTTGCCGAAAGTTGATTTCCCCACAATCAACGTCAACGCGCAGGAGCCAGGGGTTGATCCTGAGACAGCTGCATCATCGCTGGCCGCGCCGCTGGAGCGCCGGTTCGCGCAAATTGCCGGCGTTAATGAGATTACTTCTGTCAGTTCGTTAGGCGGATCGTCGATTACGATTCAGTTTGATCTCAATCGCGACATCAACGGTGCGGCGCGCGACGTGCAGAGCGCAATTAACGCCGCGTCCGGTGAATTGCCCAGCGGCCTGCCTCAGCCTCCTTCCTACCGCAAACACAATCCATCCGACGCACCAATCATGGTGCTGGCGATGACTTCGGATGCGCTGCCGTTGTCGCAAGTCTACAATCTGGCGGATCAAATCATCGGCCAGCGCATCAGCCAGCTCGAAGGCGTCAGCCAGGTACTCATCGGCGGCGGCGCGAACTCTGCTGTCCGTGTGCAAATGAACCCGGTAGCGCTCGCTTCGATGGGTCTGAGCCTCGAGGACATTCGCACTACGCTCTCGCAAGTGAACGTTTTTTCTCCAAAAGGCGCATTCGATGGCGAACAACAACGCTTCGTCATCTCAAGCAACGATCAATTGACGCAGGCCGATCAATATCTGCCGATCATTGTCGCGCAACACAACGGGGCGGCCGTACCGTTGCGCGATGTTGGGACCGCAGTTGACTCACAGCTGAACCGCGATCAAGCAGGTCTCTTCAATAACAAGCGCGCAGTGCTCCTGGTCATTTTCAAGCAGCCGGATGCAAACGTCGTTCGCACGACCGATCTGATTCACGGCATCCTGCCACAGTTGCGCACCTGGATTCCTCCAAGCGTACATCTGGACGTGATGAGCGATCGCACGACGACAATTCGAGCATCTGTGCGAGACGTCCAGATCACACTTGTCTTCACCATGGCGTTGGTGGTGCTGGTGATGTTCCTCTTTCTGCGCCGGTTTTGGCCGACGTTCATCTCCGGAATTACCATGCCACTGGCCCTGGCCGGCACTTTCGGCGTCATGTGGCTCTGCGCTTATAGCCTCGACAATCTTTCGCTTATGGCGCTGACGGTTTCGACCGGGTTCGTCGTCGATGACGCGATCGTCGTCATCGAAAACATTGTGCGGTTCATCGAGAAGGGCGAGCCGCCCTTACAAGCGGCGTTAAAGGGGGCGCGGCAAATCGGCTTCACCGTAGTCTCTATTAGCATTTCCTTGATCGCCGTTTTCATTCCACTTCTTTTCATGGGCGGGCTGATTGGACGTTTGTTTCACGAGTTTTCCGTCACCCTGAGCGCCGCGATCCTGGTTTCGATGGTCGTCTCATTAACGCTGACGCCGATGCTGTGTGGCCAATTCCTAAAGCGCGAGGAGCCGCATCGAAAGCGTGGCGCCATCGATCGACTCAGCGAGCGCGGATTCAACTCAATGCACAAATTCTACGATCGGACTCTGAAATGGGTTCTCGATCGAGAGTACCTGATGCTCTTCGTTACCTTCGCGGTGATCGCCGCAACAATCTGGCTCTACATCGTAGTGCCGAAGGGATTTTTTCCTCAACAGGACACGGGCCAAATGATGGCCACTACTGAGGCCGCACAAGACATTTCGTTTGAAGCGATGAAGGCAAAACAGGAACAGGTCGTAAAAATTGTAATGGCCGATCCTGCCGTACAAGCCGTCGGTTCCTTTTTTGGCGGCGGTTCAGGCTCGGCCATGAATAACGCCCGGATGTTCATCAGCCTAAAGCCGAAGGGCTGGGGCAAGGACGAACGCCAGGATGGGCCGCTCACAATTATGGCCCGGCTGCGGCAAAAGTTTGCGAAAATTCCGGGCGTTCAACTCTTCATCGTTCCCGGTCAGGACATTCGCGTCGGCGGCCGCTCGTCCAAGGCGACATATCAATATGCCCTGACCGATCAAAATATTGACGAGTTGAACTCCTGGGCGCCGAAGCTCGTGAACAAATTGAAAGAGTATCCGCAAATCAAAGATGCGACGAGCGATCAGCAATTTCGGGGACTGCAGGAAACGGTCGTCGTCGATCGCGACGCAGCCGCCCGTCTGGGAATCCAGCCCCAGGCAGTCGATAGCACGCTCTACAGTGCATTCGGCCAGCGACAGATCTCGATCATTTACACTCAGCAGAACGAATATCATGTCGTACTTGAAGTTGATCCGAAGTTCCAGCTCGATCCTACTTCCCTCGATAAGATTTACGTGAAATCTTCATCCGGAACTCAGGTGCCTCTGAGCACCCTGGCGCACTTCCAGTTGGATAACACCCCTCTTTCAGTGAACCACCAGGGACAGTTTCCCTGTGTGACGATTTCGTTCAATCTGGCCGAGGGAGTTTCCCTAAGCGAAGCCACCCAGATTGTGGAGAAGGCCAAGCGCGACCTCGGCATGCCTGCAACTATTCATGGCAAGTTCGCCGGCACCGCCCAGGTCTTTCAAGCGTCGCTGAGCACTGAACCGTTGCTTATCCTGACGGCGCTCATCGCGGTCTACATCGTGCTCGGAATGCTTTACGAGAGCCTGATCCATCCCATCACAATTCTTTCCACCCTGCCTAGCGCTGGACTCGGCGCGCTGCTGGCAATGGAATTCATGAACTTTCTCTATCAGAACTTTAAAATCGGGGCCGCAGATACCGGCGAATTGTCCATCGTGTCGACCATCGGAATCATTCTCCTAATCGGCATCGTGAAGAAGAACGCGATCATGATGGTCGATTTCGCGCTCGATGCCGAACGCAACGAGGGGTTGACTCCCCGAGAGTCAATTTACCAGGCGTGTCTTGTCCGTTTCCGTCCCATCATGATGACAACTCTTGCCGCAATGTTCGGCGCCTTGCCCCTGGCGATCGGCATGGGCACCGGCAGCGAATTGCGCAAACCACTTGGTATCGCTATCGTCGGCGGCCTTATCGTCTCACAGATTCTCACGCTTTATACAACGCCGGTGATCTATCTGGCGCTTGATCAGTTGCGCCAGCGAAGAAAGAAACGCCATTCGGACGCTGTTGATCTTCGCCCGATTGGTTGGCCACCGATATCCGAATCGCCAGCCAGATAAACTCGTTAGGCAATCGCGCGACGCTGAAAGCGCATGTGACGTGATTGCGAATTGTCCCAAAAACGGAACGTAGTGTTTCCAAATCTGGAACACCCACAGCTCACCCGGTTACGCGTCAACAACCGTCATTTCTTTGGAGTTCAAGATCTTACAACTGCCGTTTCTTCCATGGCATTGCGCATGCGTAGCATGTGGGCGTAACCAAAAACGAATATGAATACAAAATCCGAATCAACCTATAGGCTGCTGATGCGCTCGCAGGAAAAAGGCCGGATCCGTCTCGAAATCCTGGTCTTCGTGCTCTGCATTTTTAGCGTAGTCGTCGCGATCTGGCAGTTCGCGCGGACTCCGCTGGAAACTTCCGCGCCAGGTGTCGCGCCGTGCATTGCCTGCCAGAGGTCAGCGCCAAAGCTACCGGCGGGAAGCTGATGCCGGCACCAGGCGGCGCGTCGATATCGCTCCATCCGCGGAGCGGCCGCTGTTGACCGTTGCGCTAATTGTAGGCCGTCTCAGATCCAATGGTTCCCTTGTGTGCCATGTGATCGCAAATTTCCGTGCGATGGAATTGACACTCGCTCACGACGTTGAGAGATAGACCGTGACAAGAATTCTAATTGCAAACGATCAGCGTGACGTGTTCGAATCGCCATCCTCGCATATGTAAACCAACACAACCACGGAATTAATGAAAGACCTGCTAATGGATGTTCGCTATGCGCTGCGGGTGCTTTGGAAATCACCAGCGTTTACACTCGTCGCCTTGGTGACTCTGATGCTGGCCATTGGAGCAAACATCGTGGTCTTTGGAGTTGTGAATTCAGTCCTGCTGAAGCCGCTCGATGTGAATGACCCTCAGAATCTCTACCAACTTCGTCTCAAGCCGTGGACGAGCTTCAAACTACTGACTACGTCCTATCCTGCCTATGAAGACTTACGGCGGCGAAACACCACATTCAGCGGGATGACCGGCTTTGATGGATTTGCTGAGGCGACGTTGAGGTGGGGTAATACGGTGAAAAGTGTCACCGGCTACGCGGTCACCGGCAATTATTTCGATTTGCTGGGGGTGCGACCGGAAGTTGGACGATTTATCCACGAGGCGGACGAACGTGGGCCGAATTCAGCGCCCTATCTGGTATTGAGTAATAATCTGTGGCGAAGCGTATTTAACGCCGATCCGAGTATAGTCGGGGCCACCGTGCGGCTGGATAAAGATCCCTACACGGTAATCGGCGTGGCGCCGGCACAATTCCACGGCACGGAGCAATTTGACCGGCCAGACTTCTGGATTCCCTTCGTGAACTGGGACCAGCAATTCTTGCAAAACCGGACATCGATGGCGCTAACGGTGCTTGGCCGACTGAAGCCAGGCGTGGCGCCCCAACAAGCGGCGGAGAATCTGAGTTCGATCGCGGCTCAGTTGGCAAAGGAGTATCCACAAACGGACACCGGAATGCCGCTGCGGCTGGTCCGGCCCGGGCTCTTCGCGGACGACGGTGACGTTATTCGCGGATTTCTCTATAGCGTCACGGGGCTGGCTCTGCTGGTGTTGGTGGCCGCGTGTGCCAATCTGGCCAGCCTGTTTGCAGCGCGCGCCTCGGATCGCAGCCGGGAACTGGCGCTTCGCGTCGCGCTTGGTGCGAGTCATTGGCGACTCGTTAGGCAACTGATGACTGAGGCGATGGTCGTGTCGTTGATCGGCGGAACCGCGGGGTTGCTGACCGCGAGCCTGCTGCTCGCTGTGCTGAACCGATGGGATTCGCCTTATGGTCATCTGGCAGTCAATGTCGATGCGCGTGTCTACCTCGTCGCACTGATCTTGACTCTGATCAGCGCGCTGTTTTTTGGAATAGTTCCGGCGCGCCACGCGTGGCAGAGCCGTCCCTTGCAGGCGATCAAGAGCGGTCCGGTGGATTCAATGCCGCTGCGCCGGTTTGCCTCGCGCGACCTGTTGCTGGGCGCACAAATTACAATCTGCATGCTGCTGGTAACGGCCTCGCTTGTCGCGGTGCGCGGCATGGTGCGCTTGCTACACACTCCACTGGGTTTCCAACCCCAGGACGTGATGTTGGCCGAAACGGACCTGAAGCTGGTGGAACCGGACGGCGACGTACCAATCGAGAAAAAGAAAGCAATGATTGAAGCGGTGCGGAACATCTCCGGTGTGGTGGCGGCGGGCACGGTGAACCGAGTGCCTTTTAATGGCGGTCTGCGTGGGATTCCGATTTTCCAGCCGGGGACCACGGAGTTCACCCTGAACAATTCTGTCCTGGCGCCCTACGTGTTTACCATATCGCCGGGATACCTGGAGGCTGCTGGTACTCGGCTTCTCGGTGGACGGGATTTTTCGTGGCAGGACACCAACCAAACGCCGTATGTGGCGATCGTGAACGAAACCTTCGGGCGCAAAATGTGGGCCGACAGGTCGGCCATGGGACAGCGTTTCATTTTACGGGGCCACTTGACCGAGGTCGTGGGCGTGGTGGAGGACGGCAAATACCACAACATGCAAGAATCGCCACAGCCAGTAGCATATCTGTCACTCTCGCAAAATGAGCAGAACCAAATGATTTTTGTCGCGCGATCGCAGCGGGCACAGAATGAGATAGCCGCCGCGCTCGAACGCACCTTGAACGGCCTCGAGCCGAATGCGCGAATCAAGGTAAGGAGCTGGCTCGAAATGCTCGGGGGGGTGAATGCGCTGTTCCCCGCCCGGGCAGCAAGCGTAGCACTCTGCATCATGGGCCTGTTGGCGGCGATGCTGGCAGTGACCGGCATCTTCGGCATGGCGGCGTACAACGTGAGCCGCCGGATGAAGGAGCTGGGTATCCGTGTAGCCTTGGGCGCGCGCACCAAACATGTAATGAGCACAGCCGTGGGGCGGCCAATCGTACTGCTTGTGGTCGGGTCGTTGCTAGGGCTGCTCTCAGGCGTTCTCGCCAGTCGTCTGCTGGGGCACGTTGTGTATCAAGCGAATCCGCGAGATCCCGTGGTCGTGGTCGGCGCGGTGGTAACCATGGCGCTGCTTGGCGTTGCAGCGTCCGCCATTCCAGCGCTGCGAGCGCTGGCTGTCGATCCATCGAAACTTCTGCGGGAAGAATGAACCCGTGACAAGAATTCTAATCGCAGACGACCAGCGCGACGTGCTCGAAGCACTGCGCATCTTGCTCAAGGGCGAAGGTTATCAGACCGAAGCGGTCACGTCGCTTGCCGGCGTTTTTCACGCGCTGGAGAAGAAGGAGTATGCCCTGTTGCTGATGGACCTGAACTACACTCGTGACACTACCTCGGGGCAGGAAGGTTTGTCGGCGATTCCAAGAATTCAGGAAATCGACAAAACGCTTCCGATCGTAGTGATGACCGCCTGGGCGACAATCGAGTTGGCGGTCGACGCAATGAAACATGGCGCGCGCGATTTCGTCACCAAGCCGTGGGACAACCAGCGAGTGCTCGCGATTGTGAGGACACAGATCGAGCTGGCAGCCGCGCTGCGCCGCGAGCGCAAGCTCGAAGCGGAAAACGAAATGCTGCGCGGCACCCTGCCGGATTTAATCGCGCAATCGCACGCGATGCGGCCAGTGATCGAAATGATTTCACGCATCGCGCCATCCGACGCGAACGTTTTGATAACCGGCGAAAACGGCACGGGAAAAGGCTTGATTGCGCGGGCGATTCACGCTTTGTCGCCGCGTGCGGCGCGGACGATGATCACCGTCAACATGGGTGGCTTGTCGGAAACATTGTTTGAGAGCGAATTGTTTGGACACGTAAAAGGCGCGTTCACCGACGCAAAAACGGATCGGGCGGGACGCTTCGAGCTCGCCGATGAGAGCACCCTGTTCATGGATGAGATCGCAAATATCCCGCTTGCTCAACAGGCGAAGCTCTTGCGAGTAATTGAAACAGGGGATTTCGAAAGGGTTGGCTCATCTAAAACGCTTCATGCGAACGTGCGAATCATCTCCGCCACAAACGCAAATCTGGAGAACGAAATTGCAGCCAGCCG
>DATASP010000195.1:0-4665 GCA_036269155.1 Candidatus Udaeobacter sp. | reverse complement strand
TCGCGTTTTGCCTTGGCGTTCGACACGCCTCGCATCTGAGTCCCGTAGTAAACCGCATCCGCACCACCATCCCCTTTCAGAGCATCCTCAACTGATACCTGCGGCGGTGGTGGAGCATTCAGCCATCGAGCAAACGCAGGGAGCCAATCGCGCAGCGCTAAAGGTTGATCATTCGCAATCAGATAAATCCCAGGATTGCCTTGCTCTGCTGCTGCAATGGTGGCAATCGCCGCGTCCTCAATGTGTAACCACGACCAGACGCCTTCTCCATTCCCGATGATCGGAAACTGCTGCTCTCGCACCTGTTGGGCAACATCGCCATCGGGGTTGAACCAGGTGCCGGGTCCATAAAAGAAACCATAACGCAGGACGATCCCTTCCATGTTGGGATTTCCTAGTAAGCGATGCTCAAGCTCAGTTAACTCGCGGGCACCTGCTGCAACTGCAGGCGAGGCATCAAATGCCAGGGCAGTATCTTCATCTGCCAAGCTCGGACCAGGAATCGCATAGAATGCGACCGACTGCCTCAGGTAACGCCGCACACCCGCTGCTTGCGCGGCTGCCAGCACATTCGCGCCACCTTCCAAACGGATGCGATTGTTGAGGGCGGCGGCGGCGTTCATTGACTCAGGGGTGTAGGTTCCGGGTAGGGCGGTGAGTTGTTCAATCACGACTTCCGGCTGAGCGCGATTGACAACCGCTTTGACCGCATCGGCATCAAATACATCGGCGATGGCAGGTTCAATGCCTTGTTCCACTAAAGCCTGAGCTTTTTCTGGAGAACGGGTCAAAGCAACGAGAGCGTGCCCTTTGGCAAGCAATTCCGCGATCAGCGGACGACCGATGGCTCCCGTTCCCCCTGCAACAAAAATCTTCATCTGTGAACCTCCTTTTGAAGTATGGGACTATTCTTCATAACTCCTACTTCGTAATTGAAACTCACTCCCTGCCCAATGCTCATTCGTTGCTACCGTCGCAGCTTTACCTTCTATGTTGCTGCTCCCGTTCGCTCCATTCTTACCTCTTAATTCTTACTTCGTTCATGGGATCCGCAGTCGGATAGTTTCGGTTAACGGATTCGCTCTGTTCGGAGTTTGGTGCTTTGCTTGCCGAGTTCCGCACCGCTATCCTCGCGGCTATTCCGTCCACCCGACGCTGCCTCGCGTCGTCTTCAGCAGCTCCCAGCGTTTCAGTTTTTCGGCTTCGAAATGTTGAACGTTTAGATGTGACCCCCCGCTTTTGCCCTCCTTCTTCGTGATTTCAACTCTCAACTAACAACTATCAACTTCTGCACTAGCTGTTAGCGCCTTCGCTCAATTTTTTTCTGCACTCCAGGTCTACCAGCCACAGGTAACATCGTACAACGACTGCCGGCTGCGTTTAGGCTTGCAACTGTTCGTTCATCCATGTTACTCCTCTGTGCCATGACTCGACAACTCATCATCTCCATGGGTCTGAAATCGGTCGGATTCGACGCCATCGCTCATGTGCTTGAGGTAGAGCTTCAAAACGGGCGGATCCAGCGTTATTTCGAAGTACCTCCGTCAGTGTACGAGGGCTTGAAGTCCGCACCATCCAAGACTCAATATTTCAACGACAACGTGGCAGGGAAGTACGAATCTTGCGCAATCGGCTAGTCCCATGATCCGGATTTGCTGATCCTAAGTGAACGCCGGCGATTCCACCGCGTTTTCTGACGCAGTGTTGCGCACCGTACGCGATCGTCACACCGAGCTTGAGGCTTACCGTTAACCCGGTATCCTCGCATGGCATGCATCGTGACCATCAGCGTTGGTACTCGCACCGTCTGAACCGCGACATGGGCGTCGCTATTTACGGCAATTACGGCGCGCCCATCCTCGCCTTCCCGACGAGCTGCGGAGATGAGCATGAGCAGGAAGGTCAGGGCATGATTCGCACTCTCGGCCCGTATCTGGACGCGGGGCGAATCCGAATCTTCTGCATCAACGGCGTGCAGAGCGATTCGTTCAGCAACAAAGGCGCGCATCCTTTTCACCGCAGCTGGCTGCAGGCGCAATACGACGACTACGTGGCCAGCGAAGGTTTCCCATTCATCGACTCCGTGTGCCAGACGCCGGGCATCCCGATCACCACCTACGGCGCATCGCTCGGCGCCTATCACGCGGCCAACACCCTCTTCAAGCATCCTGACCACGTGAAACGCTGCTACGCGCTCTCAGGCATCTACGATATGCGCGACTCCATGCTTGGGATGCGGGAATACGTGGGCGGGAGCTTCTGAGAGCTGTCACGTTCGCCGTTTGTATCTGCGTTCAGTTTTCGTTTTCAGCTCTGTCATCGGGCGAGGTCTGGCCGGAAAAACTGGCGCCGCAACCAGCCTCACCCCGTCGCCAGCGACGGCGGGGAGCTTCCATGGCATCTAAAGGAATCCGGATATATTTTTCGGTATGTCCGTCCTCATTTCCGGGATCGGCATTGCCGGCTCGACCCTGGCGTATTGGCTTTCTGTTTATGGGGTGAAGTCAACGCTGGTGGAGCGGGCGCCACACCTGCGCAACGGCGGGTACGCGATTGATTTCTGGGGCGTGGGCTTCGACGTCGCGGAACGAATGGGCATCTTGCCCGAGGTCCGGCGCGACGGTTACAACATCAAGGAGTTGCGAATCGTCAACGCGCAGGGCCGGCGCATCGGAGGATTCGGCGTGGACAGTTTCCGGAAGGCTGCTCACGGCCGATACGTGACGATCGCCCGCAGCGATCTCGCGAGGGATATCTACCGCAAGATCGAAGGAAATTGCGAAACGATCTTTGGCGATAGCATTACGGAAATGAATCAGCGTCCTGACGGCGTGGAAGTCACATTCGAGCATTCGCCGTCGCGTCACTTTGATCTCGTGATCGGCGCCGACGGTCTTCACTCCGTCGTTAGAAAACTGGTGTTCGAAGACGAGAATCAGTTTGAGGAGTTCCTCGGTTACTCCGTCGCCGCCTTCGAAGTCACCGGTTATCCGCACCGAGACGAGGACATCTACATCAATTACAGCGTGCCGGGGAAACAGGTCGGTCGCCTGACTCTGCGAAACGATCGGACGCTGTTCCTTTTTGTTTTCGCGGACGAACGCGGGCACTTGACCGATCTTCACGACATCGCCGCGAAAAGAGCAGCGCTCCGCGCGCACTTCGGCGGTCTCGGCTGGGAATGTCCGCAAATTCTGGCCGCGATGGATTCCTGCGCGGAATTGTATTTCGACCCGGTCAGCCAGATTCGAATGGAAACCTGGTCGAAAGGTCGTGTGGGGCTCGTAGGCGACGCCGCTTTTTGCCCCTCGCTTCTCGCCGGCCAGGGATCGGCGCTCGCCATGGCCGCGGCGTATGTGCTCGCGGGCGAACTCGGCGCAAACGGTAGCTCACCCGCAGAAGCGCTCAGGCGCTATGAAGAGCGATTGCATCCATTCATGCTCGGCAAGCAGGATGCAGCGAAGAAATTTGCCGGAGCATTCACACCCCGGACTCCGTGGGGACTTTTCCTGCGCAACCAGGTGACCAAGGCGTTCGCCATCCCCTACGTCCTAACTTGGCTCATGGGAAGCAGCCTCCTCGATCGCATCGATCTCCCGGATTATTCAGACCCAGGGCTCTAACGCCGCAGGTCGATGAACTCGTTAGGCAAAGCGCCGAAGCCAGGCACATCGATCCGTCTACTTTAGCCTTCAGCCTCGCGCACTTCTAAGAACTGCGTCCAGGTCAGAGAAAGTTTAAAAGCGCGGCGGTGGTTTCTTTTGGCTTTTCTTCCAGAATCCAGTGGCCGGCGTTTTGAAGAACGATGACCGTGACATTGTCGGCCACCAATTTCATTTGCGCCCCAAGTTGATTGCCTAACGACTTCTCGCCGCCGATCGACAACACCGGCATCGTGAGCTTCGTCTTTGAGAGCGGCGCGAACTCCGTTGCTAATTGCGGCCACGACGCGAAGTAAGCCCAGGCCGCTCGCATCCTCCCAGGTCGGGCATAGGCAGCGGTATAAGCCTTGCGCTCGGCTTCAGGAATCGAATGCGTCTCGTCCGCCGCAAACACATTCCAGAAATACTCGAAGTAAGTTCGCTCCCGCCCTTGCACCAGCTTCTCCGGATACTCGCCGTTGAAACGGAAATGCCAGACATTTGGCGCATCGTAGATCGCTTCCCATCCTTCCACTCCCGGCAGGAACGCATCCAGCACCGCGAGCTTCTCTGTCTCGTTAGGAAATTGCGCCGCGTAGGCGTACGCCACCATCAGTCCGATGTCATGACCGACCACGCGCGCCTTCTCGATTTTCAGCGAACGCACCAGCTCATGGATCTGCTGCGCCGCGGTGAGCATGCCAGTCTTTGCTGGAATCGAAGAGTCACCAATGCCAGGCAGATCCGGTGCGATAACGGTAAACTTTTCCGCGAGCAATGGAATAATCGGCCGCCACATCCGCGAAGTTTCGGCGAAACCGTGCAACAAAATCACCGTGGCCGATCCGTGACCCGCGGTCAGATAATGCAATTGCACATTGTCGATCTGCGCGTCGCGCGAAACAATCGCTTCGGCTGCTTGAAGCGAGCTGACGCAAAAAAGAAGGGAGCTTAGAAGTGATGAGAGCGTTCGCATGGCGAACACTATTTGTGTCGTTCGTTAAATAGACGAGCCTTTTCGGCA
>DATASP010000194.1:0-4853 GCA_036269155.1 Candidatus Udaeobacter sp. | reverse complement strand
CCAGCTCTGTGGATATTTTTCGTCGTCCAGTGCAACTGCTTGCTCGGTAAGCTCGAGCGTGTGCTGTGTGTCGAACATCACTGCAAGCTCTTCGGTGCGCGTCGCGGTCTTGCTGGCAATAATTGTGCCCGGATGCGGCCCGTGCGGAATCCCACGCGGGTGCAGCGTAATGGAAGCCGGTTCGATGCCGCGCCGCGATCCGAAATTTCCGCGCACATAAAACAAAACTTCGTCTGCCTCAACGTTGTCGTGCACCCACGGAATCTTCACCGCTTCAGGATGAGTATCGAGCATCCGTGGTGCGAAAGTGCAGACGACGTACCCACGAATTTCAAATGTCTGATGGATTGGCGGCGGTTGGTGAACGGTGCCGGTGATCGGCTCGAAGTCCTGCGCATTAAACGTGAACGGATAAACGTAGCCATCCCAGCCAACGACATCGAAAGGATTATGCGCCATCGTTACCTGGGTCCAGCGCGGCCCGTCTTTAACTAGAATTTCCGTGTCTTCGTCCTTGTCGATTGTCAACAGTTCCGTTGGACCGTGCAGGTCACGCTCGGAGTACGGCGAGCCCATTTTGATTTGGCCCTCCTTATTGAGGTACCGTTGCGGAATTCGCACCGGTCCAACTGATTCAAGAATCAAGTAATCTTCTTCTTCAACTTTATCTGGAACGAGCCGGTAAGTGATTCCGCGCGGAATCACAATGTAATCTTCGGCGCGATAGCGTTGTTTACCGAAAAGGGATTCGAGCGTGCCGCCACCTCTGAATACGAAGATGATCTCGTCTGCGCCACCGTTGCGGTAATACTGAAATTTGTCGTAAGCCTTTTCCGGCCGGGAGCGGTACGCCACCACGTCCTGATTGAACAAAATCGGGATTCGACCGGTGTAGAGATCTCCCTTGCGAGGAATGTTGGCCGTTTTCAAATGATGATGCCGCAGCGGACTGTCAGTGACTTTCTTCAGCTCCTGGCATTTCAGAAGTTTTACGCCGCGCACCCGCGTTGGCGGCCGCAGATGGTACATTATCGAGTAAGCTTCATTGAAACCCTCAGTGGTCATGACATGCTCGTAAGCGATGCCTTCATTCTTGTAGCTCGGTCCCTGACCATTACGGCTAAACCAGATGTGATGTTTCCTCGGCATTTCGCCGAGTTTTTGGTAATATGGCATTCTCGAATCCTCCTTGTTGAAAAATTTTATTAACTCCTCACCCTCCCCCTCTCCTCTTTCGAAGAGGAGAGGCGACCAGCTTCTTCCTCAGCAATGTCATGAACGCGCACTCCGCCTTGCGCCTCTCCCTTCAGAAGGGAGAGGATAGAGGTGAGGGTTGACCTGTGCCGAGCTTTCATCAATTACAAATTGCCCCTCGCGGCTTGTTCGCGCTCGATCGCCTCGAATAACGCTTTGAAATTGCCTTTTCCGAAACTCTTAGCGCCTTTGCGTTGAATAATCTCGAAAAAGAGTGTCGGGCGATCTTCCACCGGCTTGGAGAAAATCTGAAGCAGATAACCTTCATCATCGCGATCGACCAAGATGCCGAGGTGCTTCAATGCATTCAGTTCTTCGTCGATGTGCCCTACGCGATCGAGCAACGTGTCGTAGTACGTCGAAGGAACTCTCAGGAACTCAAGCCCGCGCTGTTGTAGGTCAGTCACAGTTTCGATAATGTTGTTCGTGCCCATCGCGATGTGCTGCACGCCTTCGCCATCGTAAAAATCGAGGTATTCCTCCACCTGCGATTTCTTTTTGCCTTCGGCTGGCTCGTTGATCGGGAATTTGACGAAGCCGTTTCCATTGCTCATTACCTTGCTCATCAACGCAGAGTATTCAGTGGAAATGTCTTTGTCATCGAACGTGAGGATGTTGCGGAATCCCATCACGTCTTCGTAAAATTTTACCCATGGGTTCATCTGGTTCCATCCGACGTTGCCGACGCAATGATCGACATGCTGCAATCCCGTCTCCGACGCGCGGAACGACGGATCCCACTTCACAAAACCTGGCATGAACGGCCCGGTGTAATCATCGCGCTCGACAAACACATGCACCACTTCGCCGTATGTATGGATGGCGCTAAGGACGATCTTGCCATGTTCGTCCTTTAGTGTTTTCGGTTCCATATGACTCTTGCCTCCGCGCTTGGTGGTTTCTTTCCAGGCAGAAGTCGCATCTTTCACTTTTAACGCGATCACTTTGACGCCATCGCCATGTTTATGAACGTGACCGGCGATAGGATGACTCGCCCGAAGCGGCGTCGTCAGAACAAACGTGATCTTGTTCTGCCGGACCACATAACTGGCGCGATCCCGCACGCCGGTTTCCGGTCCACTATAGGCCAGCGCCTGAAAACCGAGCGCGCTCTGGTAAAAGTGGGCCGCCTGTTTGGCGTTACCGACATGAAATTCGATGTGATCTGTGCCCTCGAGCGGCAAGAAATCTTCCGCTACCGCCGGGGAACTTTTCTTCTTTGGAGCTGCAATTGTCGTTGGCATAATGACCTCCTGACTTTCTCGCGCCGAGCGCGTCCTCTAAATATAAGATCGACGGCCACCCGTCGCAAGGTTGCGTGCGCACGGATAGGACTCTCGCAGCCGATGCAACACGAACACGCGTGATGCTTCAGCAAACACGATCCACGCAAACCACCATTGTTGCTCCGCTATAAGCGCGATGCATACTTGAGTTGCACGGGAAATCGATGCGAAAAAACTCTCTTCCCCATCATCTGGCTGCACTCTGGTTTGCTGATATCGCCGGCTATAGCGCGCGTGTCGTGGAAGACGAACGTGGCGCGCTGCAACTGGTTGAAATCTTGCAAGCCCTCTCCCGCAGTACGGTCCAACGCCATGAAGGTCGAGTGGTTAAATTCCTCGGTGATGCGGTCCTTGCCGAATTTCCAAGCACAGAAATGGCTGTGCGCGCCGCAGCTGTGCTGAGCAAAGAGTACGCTGAACAGTCAACCAAAACTGGTCGCGCGCACGATCTGCGCATTGGTGTTCATCTTGGCGATGTTGCCGTCGACGCAGATGGGGATCTCTACGGTGATGGCGTCAATGCGGCGGCGCGAATCGAAGCAGCGGTCAACCCCGGCCAGGTCGTCGTCAGCGAGGACGTCTGGCGTCAAATCCGTGGACGCGAAGGATTCCGTTTCGAGCCGATCGGTAATCGCAATCTTAAGGGCGTCGGTTCTATTGATCTTTACGTCGTCACGCTGGACGAAAGCCTGGCTGCGATGGAAGAAAAGATTCAGTCTGGCGAGCAAAGGAAAGAAAAGATTCGGTCGATCGCTGTTTTACCCTTTGCTGATCTCAGTGCAGAACGCGACCAGGAACACTTTAGTGATGGTGTTGCCGAGGAAATCCTCAACGCTCTCAGTAAGGTCGCCGGTCTCCACGTTCCGGCCAGAACATCGTGTTTTGCATTTCGTGGAGCCACCATGGACGCGCGCGAAATTGGCAAGCGTCTTGGCGTCGAGGCGCTTCTCGATGGTAGCATCCGAAGAGCTGGAAAGCGTGTTCGGATCAGCGTGCAACTCGTTGACGCAAATAATGGGTATCAGCTTTGGTCTGAACGCTTCGATCGTGAGATTGAAGACATCTTCGCAATCCAGGATGAGATCGCCAGAAGCGTTCTCGAATCGTTAGGTCTGGCGCTGACCGAACGGGAAGAATTTCGCTTTCTAAAGCCCTCCACGACAAACATCGAGGCATACGAATTTTATCTTCGCGGACGTAAGCTTTACCATAAATGGACGCGTCAAAGCGTAAAGTTCGCACGACAGATGTTCGAGCGGGCCGTGAAGGTCGATCCCGATTTCGCTGCGGCCTGGGCTGGTTTGGCTAACGCTTATGTCGATCTGTTTCGGTGGAGTCGAAAGCCGCGGGATCTGGAAGAGGCGAAGCGCGCGAGTGAGAATGCTTTGAAACTTAATCCAAACTCAGCGGAAGCTTATGTTTCCGCCGGTCAAGCTCTCGCGATTCAGCGACGGTTCCCCGAGGCGGCAAATGCTTTTGAACGAGCGATCAAGGAGGACCCTGCTGTTTCCGAGGCATATTACCTCTATGGCCGGGCGCTGGTTGAAAGCGGAGACGTTGAGAAGGCCGTGGAGCTGTTTGAGAAGGCGCAACAGGTCCGACCCGACGATTACGAATCGCACACTCTGCGGGCGCAGGCACTAACCGAACTTGGACGCGAAGATGAAGCCCGCCGCGCTAGCCAAGTCGCAGTCGAATGCATCGAAAAGCATCTTGAGCTAAACCCTGATGAAGCGCGCGCCTACAGTTTGGGCGCAAGTCTTCTAATCAGGCTCGGCCAAAACGAACGTTCGAAGCAATGGACTCAACAGGCGATGATGCTGGCGCCGGCCGATCCGCTCATTCTTTACAACGCAGCGTGTAATTGGGCGTTGCTTGGCGAACCTGATCATGCGCTCGATGGACTCGAACGCGCAATTGAAGCAGGTGTTGCGGTAGGAGATTGGATTAAGCACGACCCCGATTTCGCGAGTCTGCGCGGGCATCCGCGTTTCCAAGCAATTGTTAAGCGGATCGCACCACCATAAATCAGCGAGGGTCGATCACGTCGGCACGGCGAACGAAATGATCGTGTCTTTCGCGCGATAATTGGACCAAAACAGTTCGCCATCGAACGTAAGCGAGCGACACGCGAACGGGACAACGGCGATATCCTTGACTTGTGGCGCTTCTTCTTGCGGATCGAGTCGCGCGATTCGCCAATCCTCGTTTGGCTTCTCCTTGCCGCGAAGAACGTAGATCATCCCATCGACGAATGTGTGGCCGGAGATCTCCGCGCCGATGTCGATCTTGCAAATAACATTGCCCTTTTCG
>DATASP010000193.1:0-4929 GCA_036269155.1 Candidatus Udaeobacter sp. | reverse complement strand
GGAGATCGCCAATCAAAGCAACGACGCTTTCGGTTATCATTGCGCGCTCGACGAGATCTACGGACTGGGTTTCGATTATTACAAGCGGCTCGAACACGACGTGAACGCGGTGACACTCGATGATGTTAAACTGGTGGCTGCGAAATATTTTCGCGATCAACCGTATGTTTTAGCAACGGTGCAACCGCCGCAGAAGAAGTGACCCGCCTTCGCCGAGGCTACGGTGGGCAGGCGGGTGACGAGAAAACCCGTTCATGATATACTGAGCGAACTGATCACTCATCACTAATCACTTTCTTTTATGGCTGAAGTTCAAAAAACAACCCTGAGCGGCGAGTTGTCGCAACGCTTCATTGAATTTGTGGTGATGCACGCACAAAACGCCGCGCTGTTTCTTGGCCAGATTCCAAATCCAAAAACCGGCGAGGGCGAAGTGAATCTCGATCTCGCCAGGATGTTCATCGATCAACTGGCAATGATTCAGGAGAAAACGCGCGGTAATCTAACTAGCGAAGAGGCAAAAGTGTTAAGCAACGCGCTTTCCAATTTGCAGATGGCCTATGTCGAAGTTGCGCGGGAATCTGGTCGGGCGCGACCGGAGTCTAATCGCCGTGACGAGGCCGCGCCGCAGACCGAAGCCGCGCAGGCACAAACACCAGCGGAACAACCACCAGCAGACACTCCGGAGCCATCGGCGCCGATCACATCGACCGAGCCCGAGAGCGAGTCGCGAAAGAAATTCACCAAGAGCTACGGGCCGTAGCAAGTCATTTTCGCGAAACCGATCAACCGCGAGCAAATCGCACGCGTGACCGAAGCGCACTAAGCAGAACTCAGGTGGAACGCGTTGTCCTCAACGCGTTGGAAACTGCGGCTTCGCCGCCATCATTTCGCCGTCCTCTTCGGAAAAGCCGATTCACCTGTGATTAAGATACGATTGTCGCGCGGGCGCGCGGCGAGTTGGCTGAGCCATTCTACTTCAAAGCAGAGGCATTCCGGTTAACAGTAGAGCCATTCCGGTTCAACACTGAATGGCCATTCCATCTTACGTTCGGGCTATCCAACCGTACGGTTTTGTCGCAATACCCCGCCATGCACTCTCTTGAGCCGGGCTGGTCGTTAGGGCGCCGTTGCGCCGGCTTCCTCCTCGCGAGCCAGTGACCCAAGCTTAGTTATAGTGCCGGGCGTTGGGTGGTAGCCGGCCAGTGTTATTGCCACAATGAACTTGCCATACAGCGCGCCGACGACAATGTGCGTCTCCTCGCCCCGAGTCGCGGTAGCCATGAAGGCGTTCTGGCCGAGATTCGGTGCGGAAATAGGCGTGAAGCCCGGAACAGCCTTGCTCTTCTGAACAGCTTCCTCATATGCTGATGACGCATCATTCGAGCTCACATACTGATCCACGGTAATGGTCACTTTCTTCGAGCCGTTACTATTCGCGTAAATGACGCTCCTCGTGGCTTTGGGATTGCCGACTGCGGTCAAGTTTGGGCCCGTGCTAGATTCCTGGTCAACCTGAGGGAAGAAACGTCTAACCGTGCTGATCGGGATGACTACCTTGCGAGTGAGCAGAGAGTCAGCAGCGCTCGCCGTGCCGCTGGCAGGTGATGGGGACTGGCCGTACACGGCCATCGAGAGAGTACCAATCAAAACGATCAACAGCGATGGTAGTGGTCTCTCGTGCAATCCACTGTGCCTCTCGCTAATGCGTGCGCTCATTTGAGCACGCGCGATCTCTACTCGCCCATCTCGCACTGGTAACGCTGGTAGCCCAGGTCTACGCCAGTTGCAACGATAAGGACCAACGCCGCGACGCCAAAGACGATGGCAATGCCCAGTGTTTGATATTCTGGAAAGCGTTGGTCACGACAGGCGCGTAAACAGCAGTGGCGCGCACTAACGTTCCGCAGGCTTGTCCCGGGTGTCCGTATTAGCCAGGCGCAATGACCATGACAAAAGTTCGTGATCGCGAGGACGCGATCTCGGCATGCGAGACGCCCGCACACGGCCGGCAAGCTGCGCGCTACCCTATCGGCTGCTCGTGCGCGCCGGTGTTGCACCGGTGCGGGCTCTTGCCCTCGCGCTTTTGCGTACGGTGATTGTTCCCTGGCTCGGAGCGGGAGTCGGTGATGCTTCGGCGTATTTTTTTGTCGAGGGCCAAATCAGACGCCACGGCTGAGTTTTAATTGTCTCGCTGAATTGCTTGATGTTCTCGCCGGCCGGCTGGAGCTCGGTTGTCGCTACCTTTAATTTCTCTGACGACGACCGTAGGTTTTGCAGGGTCACTTTGATGTTGTCGTTCTCGGTTAGGCTGGTGCTGATTTTTTCGATGTTCGTAAGCGAGTGCTTGAGGGCGCTATCCGGCGCGGTCAGATCGGAAAGATGTTGACCGAATGTTTTGAACTGGGTGAGAGCGAGTGTCAGCTCGGAATTTTCGTCGGTGAGGCGGTTCAGGTTTTGCGCGGTCTGCTGAAGGTCCTTCATCGTGTTGGTCGCCTCGGCTGCGACCGGTTTGATCACCTCCAGCATTTTCGCCGCGGCATCGCCGAGGTCGGGCGTGCGTTCTCCGGCAAAAGTCTGGCCGTCTTTAGCGCGGCCGGAGGCTTCAGTGCCCTGGGTAAAATCAATGGCCATGTCGCCGAGCAATCCAAGCTGCATTAACCGCGCCTTTGCGTCCCGATAAACCTTCGCATCCTTGTCCACCTGCACCTCCACGCTTACTTCGAATCGCGATTTTCCCGGCGTGGCAGTCGGGCTCGCCGTTGCATTCGGCTCGGCCTGGTGGATTGCTGCATCTGCTTCTTCGGCCTTTTTCTCTTCCTGCGGCGACACCGGCGAAAACAACTTTTGCACCTGGCCAATCTTGCGGCCCGCCAGCATCACTGGCGCGCCTTGCTTAATCCCAGCCGCGTTATCGAAGTAAACTTTGTATGTCACCAACGGCCGGAACAATCCCGGCGCGCCGAGCAAGACCAAAAGGAAGGCAACCACCGCGATCGTGCCGATCACGAGCAGGCCGGTCATGATTTCATTTCTTTGTAATTGCATCGAGGCTGCCTTCCAGAATCGGGCCTTCAGTGCTGCCGCTTATAAACTGAGCGACCACTGGGTCCTTGGATTGTTTGAATTGTTCGGGTTCGCCTTCTTCAATGATTTTCCCCTGGTACAACATAGCCATTCGCGTTGCGATGCGAAAGGCGCTCTCCATTTCGTGGGTGACGGTAATTGAGGTGACCTTCGATTTTTCGCTCAGGCTAATGATCAATTCGTCTATCACCGATGCAATGACCGGGTCGAGTCCGGCGGAGGGCTCGTCCAGCAGGAGCAATTCGGGCTCGAGCACGAGCGCCCGTGCGAGGGCGACGCGCTTCCGCATGCCGCCGCTCAGCTCGTCTGGCAAAAGGTCCTTGGAATCCTTCATGCCGACGAGGTCCAGCTTTTCATCGACGATCTTATCGATTTCTGCGCGCGATTTGTCCGTGAGCTCCTCGAGCGGCAGGGCGACATTGTCGCGGACCGTACGCGAGCTCAACAGCGCTGAATATTGATAGACCATGCCAATATGCTGCCGAATGCGTTGAAGCTTGCGGCGCGATAGCTCACCGATCTGAAATTGCTTGAAAAAAATCGAACCGGAATTGGGGCGGAGAATCCCGAGAATCAACCGTAAAAGTGTGCTTTTACCACTGCCGGATTGACCCATTACGACCAGGCGCTCTTCCGGCTCAACTTTGAGCGAACAACCGTCGAGCACTTTTTTCTCTTCAAATTGCATGCACACGTCGCGCAATTCGACCATGTGCGTAGGGGTGGTCATGTTGGGTAAAACGTCGTGTAAATCACGTTATAGAGTGTATCGAACCCAATCACGGTGGTGATCGCAGTCACGACGCTGGACGTTGTTGACGTGCCAACCCCTGCTGCGCCCCCTTTAACGGTCATTCCCCGATAACAGGCGATCGCGGCGATGAGCAGCCCAAAGAGAAAACTCTTCAAAATGCCGGTGATGATATCGCGAATCAGCAGTGAATCTTTCACCAGGTCGAGAAAATAGGGGAAGGCGATACTGAAATACGCCTTGCAGATTAGGCTGCTCCCCAAGAGAGCCGCGATATTTGAGACCGTTGAGAGGCACGGCATCAGGAAAAAAAGAGCGAGCATTCGCGGCGCAACGAGGAAGCGCAACGGGCCAATTCCCATCGCCTCGATGGCTTCCACTTCTTCGGAAACCTGCATAGTGCCGAGCTCGGCGGTGAAAGCCGCGCCGATGCGCGCGGCGAGCATGATGCCCGTCATCAGCGGACCAAGCTCGCGCGTAAACGTAATTGCAACAAGACCGGGGACCAGCCGCTCCGTTCCAAAGCGTTGCAATTGGTAACCGGTGAGCAGCGCCATCGTCAGGCCGAGGAAAAACGATACGAGTCCCACGAGTGGCACCGAGTCCACCCCGGTGCGCTGCGTGTAGCGGAAAAAGCTCGCAGCGCGAAATGGCACCCGGCCCTGCTGGAGACGCTCGAACGTTTCCTCGAACGTGTTTATGATGAACCAGAACACGCCGCCCACTTCGCGGAGAAAATTGCGCGAGAGGTGGCCCACTCCCTGGGCAACTAAAACCGGTGGATTAGCATTGGCCATGGCTGGAGAAGCTCGCCTTACTTCCGCACCGGGCAAAGAGCAAAGTTGCTGTGCGAAAGCAATGCGACGACGCATCGCACTCCAACCTCCGAAGGCGTTCGCGAGGACGCACTTCGCGCGAAGTGCATGGGAGTTTGGTCTGTTTTCGCGGCAGCTTTGGGAGTGCGTGCGCGTCATCGCGTCGCTTTTAGTTTGACCAGGCGTCACGCTATGGTGCGAATATCAAAGATCGACGACTGCCCTCCTAAATGAATGGAGCGTCACGTGAAATTGCTTCGCATACTCAATTGCTCG
>DATASP010000192.1:0-10649 GCA_036269155.1 Candidatus Udaeobacter sp. | reverse complement strand
TTCGTCCATGGAGTCAGCGTCAGGCGAATCTTTCCGACAATCTGCGTCCACATGTGCAGAGTGATGGCGGTGTCTTTCCACTCTGCAAAAGGCAATGAGGGCCAGGAATTGGATGCGCCATTCATCTCAGAAGAAATCCGCTTCGCCCCTTGCAGAAGGGGAGAGAGCCAGAGTGAGGGGTTGGATTTCTCTCACCGATCGCACGGGAGAAACCCTCACCCTCCCCCTCTCCATTGCGAAGGGAGAGGCGACCGCGCCTGCGCTCGCAGTACTTTTCCAGGTATCCAACTGACAATTTGCCCGTAGGACTATTCATTTCATTTTCTGCAAACGGCTACTCCCGGTTGATAAAATCGGAAAACGAGCGTTTTACTCGCTCGAACATGCCTCGCGCTTCATCCTGTGTCTTGTAAAAGGCGTGCTTGATTTTCTTTTTCACGTCGCTGATGACACCGCTTCTTTCTCCTTCGTCGTAATCGTTCTCTACGTCCTCCATGGTCGCACCAGCAAACATTCCTTCCGTTCTCTTCACGGTGCCGCGAGTGGCGCCGATGTATATCGTGCCGACTGGGCGCGACGATCTGTTCAGAAGAGTCACGATCCAGATCGGTTCGCCGCGCTCATCCGTGCGCAACGTGTAATCTGCTGTTGCAAAAGCTGTATGCGAGGCTTCCGCTGTGTGACTGGCCACTGCGAACGCGCCCCTGGAATCCAAGTTAAGACGCGAAACATTGATCGTTGTGCCTTCGGTAGAACCCGCCGTCGAGCGATCCGGTCTGCTGTCAGAATCGATCGTTCCCCCAGCAATCTGCAATTCGCGCACACCGCGGCCTTCTGGATCTTCCAAAACAATCTTCCATCTCTCGGGCTGCGGGTTGCCTTTCACCCCCGCGATCGTCACGATATGATCAACAGCGCCGCGACCCAGCTCCCTGCCCACGACACGCAGAGCTTCGTAAGCAGTAGCGTTCTCCTGCGCCCAAACCTGCGGCGCACTCAAGAGTAAAAGCGCAATAGACCATCGCCACATGTTCCAAAACTGAACAGCGGTTTCCGCTACTGTCCATCACGTTTTGGTGCGCGGCGACCCCGCGACTGTGAGACTGGTTTCAAAGAGCGGACCTGTCCGCGCACACCAAGATGCTCTACGCTTGAATGAGCCAGCGAAATCTGCTCACGTCTTGCGAGTGGCAATTAAGAAAACAAAAATCCAGTTCAGTAGCCACACCGCCAACCTGGCTTTCATTCGCAATGGCGTGCGCGATTTTCTCAAGGGCTATCCCTTCTCCGAAAAACAACGGCTACTGATGGTGCTTGGCGTTGACGAGGCGTGCACCAACGTGATCCGTTATGCTTATCGTTTACGCGACGATCAAGTCATCTCATTGCGCATGGAAGGATTGCGTAAATGCGTGCGGATGCGGCTGCGCGATTATGGCGAACAGGTGCTGCTCCATGAAATGAAGGGCCGCTCGCACGACATGATCAAGCCCGGCGGCCTCGGTTTGTTTCTCATTCGTTACGCGTTTGACGAGGTCGATTATATACACAAACGCCGCGGCACCGAGCTGGTGCTGACGAAAAACTTCACATAGTGGAGTATTTGAGTGATGGAGTATTGATATTTTCCCGGCATTACTCCAGTACTCCACTACTCAATCGCTCATGAAACCGCCGGAGCTAGATCCCGCTTTCGAAATTTCGCTGCGACCACCGGCCTTCAGTGAATTCACCGGCCAGGTAAAAGTGCGCGAGCGGCTGGAGTTGATGGTGGAAGCCGCTAAAAGGCGCGGTGACGTTCTGGAACACATTCTCTTGAGCGGCCCGTCGGGGCTCGGCAAGACGACGCTCGCTTACATCATCGCCAACGCGATGAGTGTGAATATCAAAAACACCAGTGGCCCAGTGATTGAGAAAGCCGGCGAACTGGCCGGTCTTTTAACAAGCTTGGAAAAAGGCGACGTGCTTTTCATTGATGAAATTCATCGGCTGCAACCGGCCATCGAAGAATATCTCTATCCGGCGATGGAGGATTATCGGCTCGACATCATCATCGACCAGGGTCCACAGGCCCGAAGTCTGCGCCTTAACTTGCCCAAGTTCACACTGATTGGCGCGACTACACGCGCGGGGATGGTGAGCGCACCGCTTCGTTCCCGGTTCGGTATGACCGCGCGGCTCGACTATTACAATGCCGAGGAAATGCAGAAAATTATCCTGCGCAGCGCGCATTTACTCGGCGTGGAGATTGATGTCGCGGGTGCGGCCGAGATCGCAGCGCGGTCACGCGGCACGCCGCGCACAGCAAACAATCTTTTGCGTTGGGTACGCGATTATGTGCAGGTGAAAGCCGAAGGAAAAATCACTGCTGAACTGGCCGATCGCGCGCTTGTGATGCTCGAGATCGATCGAGACGGGTTCGACCAATGGGATAAACGCATCATTGAAACCTTAATTCACAAATTCAATGGTGGTCCCGTCGGATTGAATTCGCTGGCTGTCGCAATCGGGGAAGAGGCAGGCACAATCGAAGAAGTGAACGAGCCGTATCTGATCATGGAAGGTTACATCAAACGCACGCCGCAAGGGCGGGTAGCGACGGTGAACGCGTACCGCAAGCTCGGACTTAGACCGCCCGCCGGCGCGCAACAAGAGTTGTTGTAAGCGCTGCTGTCAGCGTCAGATGCTGTAGTGCCCGCCTCGCTCGCGAAAACTTTCGGAGCTGTCCTCAGCGGAATTGCTGTTCGCTGTTGACAGGGGGTTATGCGTTGAGGACAACGCACGCTACAGCCCATTGCGACCGAGTAATTCGATACGATCAAGCCAGGTAGGGGCGATTGACCTCAATCGCCCGGATGGTTCGGGTGAACCGCCCCTACCTCAAAACACCGTGATGACGCCGTTGCTGTACGTTGCTACCCGCACCCATGTATAGGCGCCATTCTCCAGTCGCACCGCCCAAAAATCGAAATCGCCGTTTAGCCGATCGCCAGCCGCGTCGAGTGCCATCGAGCCAGTCACGCCCTGATAAGCGTCGGCTTTCCGTACGAACGCTGCTTTGAAGTTATCGAACTTTATATTTACGTTCGTCCCGCCTTGCAACGCACCCTGCACGACAAAAAGACCGTCGTAAGCCGACAACGCAAATGCATCGGGCGTGATGCCGGTACGGGCTTGAATCGCATTGGCAACCGGCTCCCACCGGTTTCGAAGCGCGTCAGGCAATCCGAAGATCGGATTTGGATAATCAACGCTGGTAGCAAACGCCGCCGCAGAAGAATCACCAGTTAAAACCGCGGAAAGAGCGACGCCATCACTACCGTACCACGCGGTATCCGAAAGCGTGGAGTTCCCCTGCGCAGCATGAAACACGCCGACGACTTCATCGAACGCGGCCAGATACACCGCAATCGCAGAAGGGTCAGTGCCGCCGCTAATCAGGCTTTGAATTTGCGACGCGACAGAGCTCGTCGCGGCCGAGAAGTCAGTCGTCGCCGGCTCGTAGCGAAACCCCGAACTCACTATGCCTCCGAGCGCCTGAAACCGTATCTGAACCGAATCGTGCAGGCCGTTGTTGCCCGCATCATTTCGCCAAAGCGGAACGATCGCGCTGATTCCGTCGTGCCGCAGTAAAGCCACGAGCGCCTCTGCTTCGAGTCTATCATTAGGGCACAAGCGAAAGATGTTGTCGCCAGGGATCGCGAGCGAAGAGGCGGTGCTACCCTGACTGATGACCAGGATATTGTGCGCGTCTGCGAAAGGCTTGATCGCAGCAACTTCAGAACTCGATTGCGGTCCGAAGACGATGTTCACTCCCTGATTGTCGAAGTCCTGGATAGCGTCGAGTGCCTGCGATGGATCGAGCTGCGTGTCCCGAACGAGTAATCGGAATCGGGTTCGACCGCGCGTCGCTGTTTCAATTTGGCCAGCAGCGATTTGCAGCGCAGCCACGGTGTTTCTCCCGAGCGACGATCCGGGACCCGTCAATGACGCAAGCACGCCAATCTTAGTCGGGTTAATGGAATCGCCTTGGCCAGCTTCGATTTCTGGAGCGGAACAGACCAGAGCGAGAAACGGCACGGTAAGAATGAGAGCAAAGACGACCCGGATTTTCATAAGCGGCCGATAATCCTCGCACCAGGGGCGACAGTCAAGAACGATCGATGTGCCGCAGAGCTCGCAAAGGCCGCACGGCTAAATAAACTCTGCGCCCTCTGCGATCTCTGTGATTAGTCTAGAATTCGAATGCCACTGACTACCAATTTCGTCCAGCAGGCTGCCAACCTTTTCACAGTCTCTGAGCTAATACGACGCGTTCGCAGCACGCTCCCACTTGTCGTTCTGAGCGAAGTCGCTTGCCTCGCCGTAGCTTCATGCGGAGGCTGGAAGGAATCTCTGAAGGTTTTCTGAAGCAGTAAAGATGTCTCGACATCGCTCGACATGACAGTAACGACCGACCTCTTTCCAAAAACCGCCAAGGTGTTCACCGTTAGCGAGCTCAAGCGAAGCATTCGCGGCGCGCTCTACTTGTCATTCCGAGCGAAGTCGAGGAATCTCGGTTTGGGAACAATAATTCTGCAGGAGGCATAGACTTGCCCGACGCGACGATTACTCCAGATCTGTTCCCACGAACCGCCAAGGTCTTCACTGTCTCTGAGCTGACCCGTAGCATTCGCAGCACGCTCGAGAGCAAATTCGGCGCCGTCTGGGTGCAGGGCGAAATTTCAAATTACAAGCTGTATCCCAGCGGGCACCAATATTTCACTCTTAAAGACCAGCGCGCTCAGATCGGGTGCGTGATTTGGCGCGACACGATGGCGCCTGTGCGACAACCGCTTACTGATGGCGCGCAGGTGCAGGTTTACGGCACCGTTACAGTTTTTGAAGCGCGCGGACAATACCAGCTCAATGTACAGATTCTTCAGCCGCGTGGGGTCGGCCTGCTCCAGGCAAAATTCGAAGCGCTCAAACGCAAGCTCGAGACAGAAGGATTATTTGCCGCCGAACGCAAACGCCTGTTGCCAAGATTTCCGCGCCGAATCGGGATAATAACGTCGCCAAGCGGCGCAGCGATTCGCGACATATTGAACGTGCTGAGGCGTCGCGCACCATGGTTGCAGATCTTGATCAATCCGGTGCGTGTACAGGGAAGCGGAGCGGCGCAGGAGATCGCCGTTGCGATCCGCGAGCTGGCCGCGTCTAACGAGGCGTTTGCGCCTGTCGATCTGATCGTGGTCACGCGCGGCGGCGGAAGCATCGAAGACTTATGGGAATTCAACGAAGAGATTGTCGCACGAGCGATATTCAATTCCGCAGTGCCAATTGTCTCTGCGGTCGGGCACGAAATCGATTTCACAATTTGCGATTTCGTTGCGGATTTGCGGGCGCCCACGCCTAGTGCAGCGGCGGAATTGATCGTGCCTGACATCACGGATCTTCAGCGACAAATCGACGGTTGTACGCGTGCACTTGCGCGCCAATTGTTGAACCGGGTCCGCGAGGCGCAGCAGCGGTTGGATCATGCGCGTGAGACTTTGCAGCGTTGCCTCGCACACAGGATCGACGGCTACAAGCGCAGCCTTCTTCACATCGCGGCTGCGTTACAGCCCCGAAAACTTTCGGGGGAGCTCATGATGCGCAGCAATCGTTTTGCGGATCTGCATCGACGCTTGATCGCCTGCCCGGGCCACTTACTGGAAAACGCAAAACACCGTTTCCAGCGCATCGAAGGAATTCTCCGCGTCCTCGGGCCAGACGCGACGTTGCGCCGCGGGTACAGCATCACGACGACCGAGCGCGGACAAATCATCAGTACAATCGCAGCAGTCCGGTCAAAAATGAAGATTCGCACCCGCGTAAGCGACGGCGAATTCGGCGCGGAGGTGTTGTAGAGAGGAATGTTAAATGTCTGGTATTAGTGCTGGCATGCTATCAACAGTTTTTCGGCTTGCTCCCGCCGGGACTCGTCGCTAAAAAGCTGCTACAAATAATTGTGGGGAGGCCATTTGAACATGAAGACACAAATCCCAAACATCAATATGGTTCGATCCGCTTGGCGCCGAGTCAAAAAGAACATAAAAGACGCCATAATTCGTGACCTAAAGCCGGTAAAAGACGTCAAAGGTGGTGGCGGTGTTACCGGCAAATCCAAACCCACCACAGGCGAGGGCCCGACGCACACCACACGCGGCCAGTAATAACGATAAACTCGCACCATCGCGTTCGATACGCGAAGTCGTAATTCAAATTAGGACACTACCGATCTGATTTCCGATCCACTGCGATTCGGTCTGCTTTGGTGCGGGGAGCCGAACGCAGTCAGCGAGCGCAATCGACGACGCGAAGTTTCGCAGCCGCTCACACGATGCCGTGATTCATGTTTACGATGAATCAGTCGACGTGATAGAGATGCCGGGCACGCGGGCGATTTCAAGAGTCGTGGGTTTTGCTCGCATTACGTCGCGATTTCCTCTAAAATGAAGTTCTATGATTCCGCGTTTGCCGGGCGGTCACCAGAGAAGCCAAGCGGATTAGACGCCTGGCAACTCTTATGCGACACCTCACTGTTATACTAACCGCAGTAACGGTTGCCACATTCCAAACGCACGCTGGCAGTCTCAACTGGCTCTTTGATGCTGCTAACAACAATGCTATCGCACGCGGACAAGCCCAATTCCTGGTGTGGGATGGTGTGTCACATCCCTTCTCAACGAGATTCGAGAAGGTAGACCTTCTAGATAAAGACGGGCCTTTTTATCTCTTTCATGTTGTAATCGCCAGTCCAAGCGTCGGAGTACAGCGCGATCGCAACTCGTACCTGGTCTGCTTCAGGCTGACTGAACATACAACCGAATTCCGCATAGTTACCGTGATTCAATACGCTTCGGATCCGCCGACAGAAAACGAGATTGCGATAGATAAGCGTCTCAATAGATGGCCAGTTTCGTCGCCTTGGAGAGCAGGAGATGATCTACCACACAATATCAAGCCTCCTGGCTTGAGCATCGTGTTAGACAAGTCTCGCGCAGGATCAGACCAGTAACACCGTTACCCTTCCTAGTTAACTGAGGTCCAATTCATCTCACGTAGTGCCGACAATGTTCGCTTTCATTTGCAAGTGACCGATCACGGAGTCTCAGTGCTGACGCGACCGATCTAAAATGAAAAAGAGCCGCTTAGAATCTCCGCTTCAAGTTCAAAAAACGCAGTCAGCTTTTCATCTGAGATCCTACGGCGTCAGGAAAATCTTGCCTGTGTAAGGATCTTGTACTGCGGTTGCCGGCGGGAAACCGGTCACATCGACGTAACCGCTATCTGGCGCGAACGGACTGGTAACGAAGCCTGGTTTACCGGGGACGGGAGTTCCATACGGCAGCTCGGATTTTTGCTGGCTCCCGCCCGAGGCTGCCTTCGCCCACCGGATATCGCGCTGACTCGGAGGCGCAGGCACCGGGCTGACTGAAGTCTGACTATTCGAAGCATCGCTCGGCGGAGTCTCATTATGCTTATGACTGCTCCGACTGATCCGGTGCGGTCGCTGCGTCTCATGCGGGGGCGCGACTGCGGTACGTAACGCTCGAAAAAAATCTCGGAATGGCCCTGCACTCGCTACATTAGCCGAGCTGATTAGGACGGCGATCAATAACGAGCCTACGATTGCGCGGAGCGACCGTTTCACTAGGACTATTTCGTATCAGCCGTTCGCCGTGCGCGCCTCGGACTTTGCGAATTCGCTTTTTGTGAAACCCAGATAGTCTTCGATCTGTTTTCCAGGAAGTCATTTGCGAACGAAAGAGGCGAGACGTGTCCCCCCAAACCTACTGGACACCGCGGGGCTTGCATCAGGCGTGTCGTTGGTTAGGTTCGATGCCGATGAGCCCGCGTTTTGCAGCGTATGCCGTTTCGCTTTTGGCCGCCGTATTCCTGATCTCGGCTTGTGCCTCGCGCGACGAATCGGTCGTCGAGGAGTCCACCGCTGCGCCAAGCGCGCCAATGCTTGGTAAGCCGATCTATACCCCAGGTTCAGAGGGAATGAGCGCGAGCCACGAAGGGGCCGGCGGCGGAAATGGGGTCATGGGAGCTGGCGGAACTGGGGTCAGTCCAGGGTACTGAGGACTGGCCTTGCTTCCAGGTTAAACGCCACAATCGCCAGCGGCGGCAAATGAATAAGGATTGAATATGGCGTCCCATATCCTGGCATTGGACGCCGTCGAAATTTCCGATATTGCGGGGCGTACTGTTCATCACAAACGCCACCACTTCGCGCGTCTATCGCTTTTCGCTTTTCAGAGTCTCTGGCGTGTCGGGAACGCGACGACGCTTGATTTGTTCCATCACGTCTGCGGCGATCATCTTGAGCAGATCTTGCTCCTGCGGTGACATGTCGCGTGGTTGGGTGTCCAGAATAGAGAGCGCCCCGACAGGAAAGCCATTGGGCCCACGCAGAGGAACGCCAGCATAAAACCGCAGGCCACGCTCTTTCAACCATGGGTTGTTAGCAAAGCGTGGGTCTCGTGCCAGGTCGCGGACGATTAGCACCTCGTCATTGGCAATCACGTGTCCGCAAAGGGACACGTCGCGTGGAGTGCTGCGAGCCTCAGCAAGGTCGGCTGGCAAACCCGCTTGAGATTTGAACCACTGCCGATCCTTGTCAATCAAAGTAAGAAGGGCAATAGGGACTTTGAAGAGCCTGATCAAGCGCTCCGTAACCTGGTCGAAGTCTGCTTCCGGAGGCGTATCCAAAAGATTTAGTCCGTTCAATTCGGCCAGGCGAGCTTCCTCATTAGGTGGCGTCGGCGCAGGAAGCATTTCGTCAGTGATTGGCGCAGTTATTTTTGAGACCAACAAAACTGCGTCGGCTAACGAAACGGCTACCTTTGTTTCGTGAGTCAAACGCAAACGCTCCTTTACCTTCTCTGCATCTATCTTGGAGCTCCAGAGGCCGACAAGAATTGCTGTGCTCGCAAGTTGCTCTCGAATTGACGCAGTTAGGTGGCGAGCCTGAGCTATGCTCGTTGGCGGCACGACCGATACGCAAACACAGCCGGGTCGAATCTCAATCGTGCGATCGATCAGCTCCTGAGGTTTAAGCCGGGCGGGAAGGTTTTCCACCTCGAACCCTTGCTCTCGAAGTAACTGCGCGAGCATTTCACCGGCAAGCTCATCGCGGTAAGCGCTCGCCGGAAGGCACAGGACACGGCCGCCGATGACGGGAGTTACTCGAGTGATCTCCCCTATTTTTTGGTCTTGTGCTTCAGTCGTCGAAGGTTGCCAGCCACTAAAATCGTCTATGATCTCGTGAATTCGTTGCAAGGCAGAAGTCCTTTGCTCGGAGGTTAGCGAGCCATTGTGCGCGTCGATTTCGACTGCTGCGATCGCCGGAATCAAGACTTGATCATAGAGCGCAGTCAGCGATTCCGTCTCTGCATGCGTCGCAGCGAACTCTTCTGCACTGTCCATCGATAAGGACAAAAGACGATGGTAAAACTCCTCATGAGGCGCCAGTGGTTCATCCTCACTTAACAAGATGCTAAGAAACTCCAGTCGTGGAACATGCCGTCCTATGACAGCCAAACACACGGTTATAGGAGTGGAGAGTACCAGGCCTACGGGGCCCCACAACCACGTCCAGAACATCGCAGAAATGATCAAGGCAACAGGCGACACGCCTGTATGCGCTCCGTAGAGCCATGGTTCGATAAAGTTCGACACGATTATTTCCAAAACGACGAAGAGAGCAATCGTCACGAGCGGCGTTAACCAGCTGGTTGAGATAGCAAATGAAATTACCACGGGCAAGAACGCGCCCGCCCATGGCCCTATGTAGGGGATAAACCGCAGCACGCCAGCCAAGAGCCCCCACAAGGCAGCATTAGGAACGTGAATCAATGAGAGCCCAATGGCGATGCAGACGCCATAACATGCGTTTACAAAAAATTGCATGGAAAGATATTGCGACACACGGTAGCCGGCATCGTCCATGGCACGGGTCGTCGCGCCGATCCGGCCCTGGCCAATAAGCCGGATCATCCTGCCACGAAGGTCTTCCCGCTTTAGCAGCATAAAAATTACAAGCAATAGCACCAAGGCGGCTGTCCCCAAGGGGCTAACGATTGCGGTAATAGTCTCCTGCAGCAGTTGCGGAACTGGGTTTCGTCCTTCGATTATCTTAACCGGAATAGGACTAGCAACCGGCGAAGCCGTTCTGATTGAATAATCAGCAGGGGTTTGCCCCGCGCGTGGTGCTGGGCTCGGTGCCACGAGTTCCTTTTGCAGCGCGTTGACGCTAGATGAAACTCGCGCCAAGGGGCCGGCAGCAGGGAGTTTTAACGATCGGATTTTACTCGTGATGTTCGCCTGGTAGCTAGGCAGTTTATCGGCTAGATCGATGAGTTGGCGACCGATTACCCAGCTCGCCATTGCAAAAATGCCGAACATCACGGTGACCGTCACCAAAATGGCCGCGATGCGACCGATCCAGCGCTCCAAGCGTGTAACGACGCGGGAAAGTAGAAATGTGACTAGCGTGGCCAGCGCAATTGGCACGAACACTATGCGCCCAAAGTACAGTGCAGCTATTACAAACGCTAAGAGCAGGAGCGCCCAAATTCCATTCAGTGCGACGGCCGGACTTAGTGGCGAAGGTCGCG
>DATASP010000191.1:0-4793 GCA_036269155.1 Candidatus Udaeobacter sp. | reverse complement strand
CTGCGACACCAGTAGCGCGCCGAGGGTGTTCGTTCGCAACGCGGTCTCGAATACCTCCGGCGTGGTCGTGAGGATCTCTTTGTCGTCATCGAGCAGAATGCCGGCGTTGTTCACCAGCACATCGAGGCGATCGCTTGTTCTCGAAAATTCTTCCGCTCCGCGCCGAATGCTCTCTGGTTTTGAGACGTCGATCTTCAAAGCGGTGACTGCACCGCGGCGAGAATTTTCGGCGGAGCGTTCCTCTTCAGCTTCACGGTTCAGCTTCTGTGCCGCAGCCTTGCCAGCCTCTTCGTTCCTGGCGCCGAGGAAAACATGAAAACCTTTGCGCGCCATTTGCCGTGCAACTTCAAAGCCGATCCCTTTGTTCGCGCCGGTCACGAGCGCGATGCGTTGTTGCATTTTCATGACGGAGTATCGCTCGGGAATCGAAGAGTGGGAATGAGATAGACGGAAATCCACGCGCCAGCGGAAAGCGACCTGATTTCCATTATCTTGAATCCGTGCGAATCGGGGCGGCGGACATCTGCGAATGAAACCAAGGTCCAAGTCGATTTTTCTCCAGCGAGTTTTGCGCTGGATCGATTAGATTGGAATGAAGATGAGCATGGACACCGACGGGCTGCCGAAGCTCGACAATGTCATCTTTGGTGAAATCCAGGTGCTCCTCGCCGAGAAACGAACTGCGCTGGCTTCCTTGCGCACTGGTATCGCCGTGTTCGCTTTGCCTCTATCGGTTCTGAGCGCGCTTATCGCGACCTCACGCTATTACAGCATCGAGAAAGTGATGCCGCTGCTGGCGCCGCTAATGCTTCTGAACCTTGGTCTGGTCGTGCTGGGCACCTGGCTGGTCTTCCGTTCGATCCGCCGCATTCATCATTACGAGCACCGCATCAAAGAACTCAGTCAGAATTATCGGTCCCTCGCCGAGTTTATAGAGTAGCGCGAATAAGCCGGCGGAACAACGCAACCCTTCCGCAAAAGTCCTCGTGCGGAGGCTGACAACCCCATCGGCGCGACGCATACTACGCGAAAATGCTTGAGCCTTCTTCCGATGAACTACGTGACTGGGGTAATTCGGTTATCCAACTTATGGCGGATTATTACGGCGAACTCCGCGATCAAAAGGTATATCGTCACACATCTTCACGGGAGATTCGTGACCGGCTCGACTCTGCGCTTCCAATCAGGGGCGTGGAATTCGACGAACTGTTGAAGGTTTTTCGCGAGACGATCATTCCATTTAGCCGGCAAAACGCGCACCCGCGCATGTTTGGCTACGTACAGTCGCCTGGGACTCCCCTAGCGGCGATCGCCGACGTGCTCGCCTCGACGTTAAATTCGAATCTGACGGTCTGGCGGTCCGCACCGGCGCCAGTGGAAGTTGAACGCCTGACGATTGATTGGATACGGCAAATTCTTGGATTCAATCCTGAAGCCGGCGGACTCTTTGTCAGCGGTGGCTCGATGGCTAATCTGGCCGCGATCGCGGCGGCGCGGCAGGCGAAAAACTCGTCGTCAGACCGCCTGCGCATATACGCGTCGAGCGAGACGCATTTTTCCATAGCAAAGGCAGCAGCGCTTTTAGGAATCGGGCGCCAAAATGTGCGCCACCTCGCGGTCGATGAGCACTTCAGGATGAGGGTAGACGATCTAATTTCAAAAATCACCGCTGATCTGGAAGCTGGCCATGTTCCATTCTGCGTCATTGCGAATGCTGGTACTGTGAACACTGGGGCGGTCGACCCGTTAGCTGAGATTCGAGAGGTTGCCAACCGGTTCCAACTTTGGATGCACGTGGATGGGAGTTATGGCGCCTTCGCGGTCCTCGCGAAATCCGTGCGTGAACTATTTGTCGGCATTGAGCAGACGGATTCGATCGCGCTCGATCCTCATAAATGGCTTTATCTTCCGGTGGACGTTGGCTGCGTGATTTACCGTTCTCCCGAAATCGCGCGGGCCGCTTTTGCCCACGAGGCAGAATATACTCGCATCATTGGTGAGAAAGCAGACGAGGCCTTCGCGTTTTGGGACTATGGGCCGGAACTTTCGCGGCGTTTCCGCGCTCTTAAAGTGTGGATGTTGTTAAAAGGAGTAGGCCTCGATTCATTGAGCGAGGCGATTGAAAGCAATCTTGCCTGTGCGCGCTACTTCGAGTCGCTGGTCCGAGCGAGTGATGACTTCGAGATGATTGCGCCGGTCGAGCTGTCGATCTTCTGCTTTCGTCATGTGCCGATCCAGCTTCGCAGCGAATCGTACCAGACTATCGATGCCTTCAATGAACGCCTCTTAGTTGCTCTGCAACGAGATGGCAGTTCGTATCTGTCCAACGCTACGCTTGGCGGTCGCTTCGCCTTACGCGGCTGCGTCCTGAATTATCGGACCACTTTGCGCGATATGAAGATCCTGCTCGACGATTTGCGACGCGTAGCGAGATCATTACCGACCTCTGCCTAGGCTTCGCGGCGCCAGGCGTTTGCGAAGTTGCAAGAAAGGTCGCTCGATCAACAAAAAAAGGAGAGTAGCCGCGGCGTAAACACAAAGTTCCACGCCGACAAGAGCGATCGCAGATGTGAGCTGGATGTTGTGAGATGAACAAAACTGCTCGACCGCGTGAATGATGAGTTTCTGTATCAGGTACGCGCTGTAAGCGATGCTGGCGACAAACGCTGCGCCCGGAATCTTTATCCGTCGAAAAATCAACCGCGAACTTTGCGCGCAGACGAGGAGCCCAGCCATGCCGAGTGCAACGAGCGGAAATTGCCAGACGCAGGCGGCGACGGTGAGATTATCGCCTTCGCCGAGATATAAGCCATAACTGATCAGCGCCAGAGCAGGCAGCCAGAGCCAAATCGCAAAATTCGTCAATTGTTTCCACCAGTGCGGTCGGAATTTTTCGATTGCGGCGAGCACAACACCGAACACGAGCGGATCGAGCCGAGTCCAGGATGGGTAATAGATCCACGCTTGAAACGCACGGAACGAAACACCGCCGTGGATCGACGGATTCTTCCAAGCCAGAACTGCGCGCAACGCGAGGCCGCCGAAAACGATAACGCATGGAATAATTAGCGCAGCGCGCGGCCAGCGACTCACAAGGAGCAGGATGAACGGCAGACAAAGATAGAATTGGTCTTCGACCGCGAGTGACCATGCGTGCGAGAACGCGGTCCCGCCGTGAAGCGCAATGTTTTGGACAGACAAAAGAAATTTCCAGAGCGGCTGCGCCATGTCGGGATACTCCCGCCACGACGGCAACAAAAAATAAACCGCCAAAATGACAAAGTAAGCCGGCATAATCCGCAAGACGCGCCGAGCGAAGAAGCGCCCAAGCTTGATCGATTGCTCGCGCGCGAGCGGGGCGAGCAATTGTCCGCCGATCAAGTAACCGCTGAGGACGAAAAAAAGATCGACGCCGATCCAGCCAAAGCGATCAACGCGGCCGGGCAATTTGAATCCGAAAAGCGCCGCGTGATAAATGACAACAACGATGATGGCGAGCGCACGGAGAAGATCGAGGCCCGGCTGACGTTCGCGATGTTGAAAGCGCGGGTCGATCGCGGTTTCGGTTATAGGCTTGTGAATGGCGCGAACGTAGCAGGCGATTCGTCATCGTCGAGTTCGGCAAATTATCTCGCTCGGATGCCGTCGATCTCACACGAAATGCAAAAGAGCCACGACATTGATGTCGTGGCTCTCGCAGAATCAAATCGAAGCTTGGCTACTTCTTGCCCGCGCGGGTGTAATTGATTTCCATGGTTTTCTTTTCCTGACCACCGCGGGTTTCGTACCATTCAAGCATCATGTGGTTGTTGTTGGGGACCTTTAGCACTTCGCGCACTGGTGTTTTCATTCCGGGCATCATTTCAATCTCACTCGTGTAAGTGAGCGTCTTGGTCGCCGGATCGTAGGTTCCTTCGGAGAACTGGACACCGGTGCCCATGTTGTCGATCCACGAGGCGACAAACTTTTGCTTTACGTTGTCATAGCCTTCGATGCCCATGCCTTTGAATTGCATGTCCTTCGGTTTGCCATCTGCACCGGGCATCTGCATTTTTCCGGTCACGTCCAGGACAGAGTAGCGACCGCCCATAATGCTCTTGCGGGTGGCGGTGCCTTTGGATTCCTGCGCCGGCGCGTTCGGATCGGGATTCATCCACATTTTGATCGCGAAGTTCCAATTGCCGTCCATGCTCGCGAGCAACTTGTGATTTTCGTTCAGTTTCGACAACTCCATCATCTGCTTCATCATTTCTTGCGGATTCGGCTGGCCGCCCGTGGCACTCGCGGCAGCCGCCGAAGTGGCGTCAGCCGGTGATTTGGCGGGGCTTTGTGCAAATGACGGAAGCGCGATCAATGTTGCGAACAGGATTGTGAGTAATGACGTAAATGTTTTCATGGCCGGAGCTTGCCAGTGACGTGTGACAAATGGCAAGAGACAAGTAATCGGGGGTACAAAAAATCTGACGACGCCATGTGTGCTCAGCGTAAGGTTCGAAAATGAAACTAGAGAGCCCGACAATCGAGATTTGTCCCGGCATCACGCGCCGGACGGTCGCAAACGGGAAAACGATGTATCAGATGCTCGCCACGCTGGCGGCTGGGAGTATCATGCCTGCGCACTCGCACCCACAGGAGCAGATCGTTCACATTCTCGAAGGCAAAATGCGGCTCATTGTTGACGGTGTGCCACACGAACTTTCCACCGGCGATTCGTTCTATCTCGCCAGCAATGTTCCTCACGGGGTGGAAGTGATGTTAGCAACACGTGTGCTCGATACCTTCAGTCCGCCGCG
>DATASP010000190.1:0-4619 GCA_036269155.1 Candidatus Udaeobacter sp. | reverse complement strand
CGATCTGGTAGTGGCAATTAACCTCAATTACCAGGGCGGTTCCGGTGAATCGCCGCTACCATCGGCCAGTAATCACCGCCAAAATCCCGTGGCGTCTCCGGCTAGGTCACGCTTTCTTCCAGCCGTTGCCGTTGCCATCTGGCGTCAGCGCTGGCGCGTACTCCGGAGTAAGATCGACATCTTCGGTAACGCCCTCAAAGTCCGGGTCCATCAGCGATTTTTCGTGATGCTCCTTGGCGATGAGCATGTAAAGCGACGGCACGATGAACAGAGTGAAAATGGTTCCGATCGTCATTCCTCCGACGAGGACGAGACCGATTGAGTTTCGCGCTGCCGCGCCCGCGCCGGTCACGAGCGTCAGCGGAAAGTGACCGGCAACCGTTGCGACGCTCGTCATCATGATAGGGCGCAAACGAATGCGCGCGGCCTGCGCTACGGCCGCAAGTTTGGCCAAACCCTCACGCTGGAGTTCATTGGCGAACTGGACAATAAGAATGCCGTTTTTGGAAACAAGACCAACCAAAGTCACCAATCCGACTTGAGAATAAATGTTAAACGAGGTGGTCCAACCGTCGGTAAAGAACTTGCCGAAGGGCATCTTCAAAAACATGAATATCGCCGCACCGAACAGCGCCAGTGGGACCGAGCCCAGCAAGATGATCAATGGATCGCGGAAGCTGTTAAATTGTGCAGCAAGAACAAGGAAAATGAGCAGAACCGCGAGGAGGAAAACTCCAAGAAAACTATTCCCTTCCAATCGAAGTTGGCGGGAGCCCCCAGTGTAATCGATCACATAACCCGCGGGAAGGATCTGACGCGCTTCGTTTTCCAAAAACTTGAGCGTTGAATCGACTGAACCGGCCGGAACACCGCTGATTGTAACGGCGTTGAGCTGCTGCATGCGATTCAATGATCGGGCAACCGTTTTGTGCTGGATTTGCGCGATGGTGCTGAGAGGAATCAGCTGGTTATTGGGGCCAGTAACGTAAATATCGTTCAGCTGCTCAGGGTTTAAGCGGTCTACGCGTTTAATCTGTGGAATGACTTTGTAGCTGAGTCCTTCCATATTGAACCAGTTGACGTAATTGCCGCCAACGCTGGCAGAGAGATCGGAGCCAATCTGCTGCATGTTCAGCCCCATCGCCGAAATCTTGTCATGATCGAGAGCGATCTGCGCTTGGGGTTGGTCGATCTTAGTGTCGATGTCGCCGAACTGAAACATGTGCGCCTTCATTGCCTTCTGGAAAATCTCCTTGGCAAATTCCAGGATGCGTTCCTGATCGGCGGTGGAAGCAATGATAAAGCTAACCGGAAAGTTGTCTGAGCCCGGCAGCGCCTCGGGCATGATCGGAAACATTTGAATCGCCGGGATAGCTGCCAGTTTTTGTTGAACCACTGGCAGATAGTTTTTCGTTGGGACCTTTCGCGTGCCCCACGGTTTCAGCACCATGCCGCCAAAACCGCTGCTGGGTGAGGTAATTTGAAACGTGAACCTGGTATCCGGAATATCATGAAAAACTTTTCCGGCCGCATCGGCATAGCGAATAGTGTCGTCGATCGTTGCGTTAGCCGGCGCGGTGATGATGCCAAAGATCACGCCTTGATCTTCTTTGGGCGCCAGCTCCTTGGTCGCCACTTTGGGTATCGCCAGGAACATCAGCAAGGCGAGAACTGAAATTCCTGCCCAGACGATGTAAACAGCTGGGCGCGCGTTTAATGTCCGGTCCAAATGTTTCCCATACCACTCGCGCACGCGGTCAAAAGTGCGATCAACCCAGCCTTTGAACCCGTGCTCGACATGATGGGGCGGCAGGAGATACGCCGACATCATTGGCGAGAGAACCAGCGCGACCACGCCAGAGATGAACACGGCCCCGGCAAGCGTCAGAGCAAATTCGCGGAACAGCGCGCCGGTCAAGCCGCCTTGCAATGCGATCGGGGTATAGACTGCCGCCAGCGTGATCGTCATCGCGATGATCGGACCAATCAGTTCACGCGCACCGACGAGCGCCGCGTTCATCCGCGACATTCCGTCCGCAATGTGGCGTTCCACATTTTCGACCACAACGATCGCGTCATCGACCACCAATCCGACCGAGAGAACGATCGCGAGCAGAGTGAGCAGGTTTAGTGTGAAACCGAATACCTGCATCAAAAACAACGCGCCAATGAGGGAAATCGGGATCGCAACCACTGGCACAATGACGGAACGGAACGATCCGAGGAACAAAAAGATGACGATCATCACGATGATCAAGGTGTCGATCAGCGTCTTTACGACTTCGTGAATTGCGTCGTTGATGTAGGCGGTCGCGTCATAGGCCATTTCCCCCGTCATTCCGGTCGGCAGCTCCTTCTTGATTTGATCGAGCTCGACGCGAGCGCGTTTGATTACATCCAACGAATTGGCATTCGGCAGCACCCAAATACCCATGAACACAGCTTTCTGTCCGGAAAACCGCACCTCGGTGTTGTAGTCTTCTGCGCCGAGAACGACGTCAGCGATATCGCCGAGCCGAATCAGCGTGTTCTTATCCTGCCGGACGACCAGCTGCTTGAACTGCTCCGCCGTGTGCAAATCGGTGTTTGCCGTCAGGCTGACCTGAAGAAGCGAGCCTTTGGTATTTCCAACGGCCGCCAGAAAGTTGTTCTTCGCCAGGATATCGCGGACTTGCGACGGGCTGATGTTCAGCGCAGCCATCCGGTCCGGTTTCATCCAGATGCGCATGGCAAAAGTGCGGCCGCCAAGAATGTCCGCTTTTTGCACTCCCGCGATTGCGGTCAAACGTGGTTGCACAAGGCGGACGAGATAATCGGTCACCTCGTTAGGCTCGAGGATGTTGGATGTAAAGCTGAGATAAGCCGAAGCGAATTGGGAATCGGCCGCTTGAATCGCAATTACCGGAATCTGCGATTCCGGCGGCAGATTGTTACGAATGGCGTTAACTCGCGCGCTGATATCCGACAGCGCCTTGTTCGCGTCGTAGTTCAATTTGAGACGCGCAGTGACAAGTGATTGTCCCTGCGTGCTCTGAGATTGGATGTAGTCTATGCCGTCCGCAGCCGCCATCGCGCGCTCGATCGGAGTAGTAATAAATCCCCGCACGAGCTCGGCGTCAGCGCCGACGTAAATCGTGGTCACCGTGATCGCGGCGACGTCGCTACGCGGGTATTGTCGCACATTCAGCGTCTTCATCGCCTGCAAACCGGCGATGAGAATGACGAAGCTAACCACCATCGCCAGCACCGGCCGTTTGATAAACAGATCGGTAAATTTCATTTCCTAATTCGGGCGCGCTCTCTCCATCTTCTTGCGCTTAGTGTCGTCGTTTCGGATCTCGACATGGGCGGTTCGGATTTGCAGTTACGAATCGATCGGCTTGGGGTTCAGCTGCGGTTTGGGGGCCAAATCGTTGTTGATTACCACCGGCATTCCGTTACGCAGCTTGAACACGCCGGTGCTGACCACCACATCGCCTGCTTTCAACCCTTCCGTAACGGCAACGAAATCTCCACGCGCTTCCCCCATCCGCACAAAAGCCTGTCGTAACGACTGCGACTCTTTGCCGGTCTTCGGGTCTTTCTTCTTGTCGATTACGAAAACAGAATTGCCATACGGAGCGTAGGAGACAGCACTACCCGGAATCACGAGTGTTTTGCTTTTCTCCGGCAAAATGACGTCGACTTTGACAAACATTCCAGGGTGCAACTCGTGGTCCGGATTATCGAGCGTCGCCTGCAAAGAGATGTTGCGTGTTACGTTATCCACCATGGAATTGATGGCGGTCACTTTTCCTTTGAACTCGCGGTCGGGTAGCGCGTCGGCATGAACGCGCGCCTCGTATCCGGCGGCAAGCTGAGGAAGGTTCTGTTGCGGCAACGCGAAATCGACATAGACCCTGTCGAGCGCTGTCAGCTGCACCACTTGCTGACCAGAGTTGATCATCTGCCCAACGTTCACTTGCCTAATACCGAGCATTCCATCGAATGGCGCGCGGACCTGTTTCTTCGTGATGAAAGCGCCCATGTTGTCCACCGCGCCTTGTTTTTGGCCAAAAGCCGACTGAGCCGTATCCAATTCCTGCTTCGAAACAACCTTTCGCGCCGCCAAATCGCGTTCTCGTTCAAGATTCGCTTTCGCCAATTCCAAATCGGCTTCTGCGGTGTGCAACTGCGCTTCCTCGGCCGAGCTATCGAGCCTCATTAGGACGTCACCTTTTTTTGCGACGCCGCCATTTTGGAAATCGATTTCGGCAACAATTCCGCCCAGCTCGGTGGAAACCACCGCGCCCTGAACGGCTGAAACCGATCCGATTGCGGACAGCGTCGGCGCCCAATCTTCTTCCTTAACGACCGCGCTCGACACCGTGGTTGGTGGCATCACCATCGGCGTGCTCATCATTTTGCCGATTTGCAGGATCTTTATTCCGAAAACAAAGCCTCCAATGGCAATGAGCAGACATATCGCGAGTGTAACACTCCGCCACCGACGTCGTGGCCTTACACCCGATTGCACTGGAATGTTCGAAACACTCTTTGCCACGTCATGCATAAGCTAGTTCGCCCTCCGGTTTGAACAACAAGCGCCAAAGCCTCCGCGTCACCGCCAGCTGGCGTTC
>DATASP010000189.1:0-8177 GCA_036269155.1 Candidatus Udaeobacter sp. | reverse complement strand
TCTTTAATTTTGTCTAATGCATCTTGAAGTTTCGACATATAATTGACCTCACATCGATGTTTGCTGCAGCAGAAGATCGTAATTCTGCTGGAGCTGTTTCTTTTTGTTGGCGGCGAAGCTTGGGCTCAGGCAATGCTGCTTCTGAACGAGCGCAGCATCGCGCCGAAAGAGGTTGGCTGAATTTCTGATGAATGCCTTGCGCGCAGGCACGGTCTTCGACACAGCCGCTTCCGCATCTGTGAATTGCCGCGTAATATCCGCCACTTCTTTGTCGAAGCTGGCTTGATCCCATGTCGGGCTCGTGCCTTGAGCGCACGTATACTGATTTATAAACGCCAGGTGGGCATTTTTGAGCTGTTGCACCGTAACTTGGCTCGAGGGTTCAGTGAGCGTAGCGCAGGAACCGAGGCAAAGAGCGACTGTACAGATTGCAACGATAGGCGATGTCAGAAAGAGCCGAGAATATTTAAGCATAACTGTTTTTAAGTGGAGTTTTATGACATTGAAGGCGAACCGTAAAGAAAAAAGCTTGACAGTGTTTTTTTTGTCACGGGCGAAAATCTGACCTCAACTGGTAAGGGATGAGCGGTCCGATCGACATCATCACCAGCGGTTTCTGAACAGCACATATGATTCGATCGATGTTCATGGTCCCTGTGTTCCAGCGCAGCGACGGATTTGTAGTTCTGATCGTAGCGAGCTGTGTGAGGTCAGAATGGGCATTGAAAATTATTTCTTGTCCTCACAAAGAAAACCGTTGTAAAACGAGCGTTATAGAGCCCGACAGAGTGCCTGGGCTAAACGCGTTCATGGTGGCCGGCACTTGATCCACGGCTCTTAGGAGGAGATTAACTATATGAGCACTTTATTTTCGCCTGATTCGAAATTTCTCCAGCGATTTCTAAGCTCTGGGGGCTATTATAACGACGATATTGACGGAGACGTCGGACCAAAGACGCTTGAAGCGGTGGGCAAGTTTGAAACCGACACCGAACAGGTCGCGAACGACTTCGAATCCTTCGATAAACGGACGGAATCGAAGATTGCCACCATGCTCATTCCTACACAGCGCAAAGCACGAGAGTTCATGAAAAACATCTCTCAGGCTAACGTAAGTCAGGGCTTCAATGTGCGCATCATATCAGGCACGCGCACGTATGATGAACAGGACGAACTCTTCGCCCAAGGCCGAACGAAAAAGGGGAATAAAGTGACCAACGCACGCGGGGGCTTTTCCAATCACAATTTCGGGATCGCCTGGGATGTCGGAATTTTCAATGAGAAGGGCGAGTATATCGACGATCTTATCGATCAGGGAAGAATGACCTCGAAGGCGGTCGATGCCGAATACAAGAAGGTGGGGGCTTACGGAAAGTCTCTAGGTCTGTTTTGGGGCGGCGATTGGACCAAGCCGGACTACCCGCACTTCCAAATGCGAGATAACAATGAACTTGCATCCATTCGCGACACTTTTACCGACGGGGGAGCGATCGTTTGAAATGCAAGTTGCCTTTGGCGGTGCGCTCAGGAATCACACGTAAGGGTAGCGAAGCTTCCATGGGTCATTCGGACGACCCGCGATGTTGATCGGGTCGAATGTTTCCTTGTCCCATGCGGTCGACCACCAGATAGCATGCAGCTGAGCAATGCTGGTGAGTAACGCGGGACTTGCAGCGAACAGAACTTAGCCGTGCTACGGGCTCAGGTCTATCTGCCACGTAATATCGCCGCCAGGAGGTTAGCGCGATGACAGGGGTGGGCGGGAGTGTTCTGCTCGCATATGCCAATTTCTACCTCCAGAAGCCAATGGCTGAATGCTTTCGACAGTTCTGCACGGCACATTTGTTTTGCTATCCGCGCAATGACCTTATTGAATCTGACCGAGGCTTCCACAAGACCGACTCCACGCGCTATGTTTCCGGAATCGATTCATAATTTCAGTTTTCTGATTTAGATTTCGTGCGAGGGATCAAGCGCACACTCATCGTGACTCGAACGTACCCGGGGGACGTTTCCCGTGTAAAGACAATGCTTGTGTTCCCACGCGTGGGTGGGGAGCCCGTCTTGGTGCGTAAGGCTTAAAAAAGTACGGCATCGTGAAATAGCTTCGCCAGAAAGCGGGAGGCGGCTCGCCGATGATTTTGCCTTTACTACATCCGGCAACTGATGTTCAAATTGACGCTGAAAGGCAGAACCATTTGTTGGACCCAGGTAAAATGATTTCAGCCGACGAGTACATCGAGCAGCGCCTGAACGATCAGGCAGGTTGGTACGATCGTAAGAGCAGCGAGAATCAACGCTGGTTCAAGCGGCTGCGTTTTGCCGAGATTGTTGCTGCTGCCATAATTCCATTCCTGTCCGGATTCGCAGGCGGCTCGCTGGCGATCAAGATTGCGATCGGCGCCTTGGGCGTTGTCGTTGCCGTGATCGCGTCCCTCCTTGCACTGCTGCACTTTCAGGAACATTGGATCAACTATCGAGCAACGGCGGAAGCGCTCAAAACGGAGAAATTTTTGTTTCTGACGCAAACGCAGCCCTACGATAAGGAGGATGCGTTCCCTCTACTCGTCCAGCGCGTCGAAGCTCTGCTGTCAAAGGAGAACACTGGGTGGATGCAAGCCATGTTGAAACCATCTAAAGGAGAGGGTGGGGCTTGAGACGTGTCTTCGTTTTCACTCCAGTCTGAGCGTCGATAAAGAACTCCCGAGACGTTTGCCTTTCTCCCACGCTGGCTGTTGCCAGCCTGAACCCGCCGGTACACCGGTGGAGAACTGACACGCCGCCAGTTGACTTGCTCGCCCGCGCTCGTCATGACGACGATCTCGACATCCGCCCGGTGCGATTACTAATATGCGTCGCCACTTAGCAGCTAGGATCGACAATGCATAGCTGAAGTCAAAAAAGAGCAAGATAACGTCGTTAAGAAAATGCCGGACCTTTTCATTTCCTACTCACGCAAGGACAAGGAGTTTGTGCGTCGTTTGGATGAGTCATTGAAAAGTCGGGGGCGAGAGGCGTGGGTGGACTGGGAGGACATTCGCCCGACTGAGGATTTCATGCAGGCCATCTATGGCGCAATCGAAGGCGTCGACACGTTCGTTTTCGTGCTCACGCCCGACTCAGTTGCTTCGGTCGTCTGCGGCCGCGAGATCGCGCACGCGGCAGCGCACAACAAACGGATGGTGCCGGTCGTCGCGCGGGACGTGAACGCCGACACGGTGCACGAAGCGCTCGCGAAGCTAAACTGGATCTTTTGTCGAGAGAGCGATGATTTTGAAAAAGCGACTGACACGCTGATCAGCGCCTTCGATACCGACCTTGAATGGGTCCACGTCCACACGCGCTTGCTCACCCGTGCTATTGAGTGGGAAGCCAAAGGCAAGAGCAACAGTTTCGTTCTTCGCGGGGAAGATTTGCGAGCCGCTGAGCAATGGCTCGCGCAAGCCGGCAATGAAAAAGAGCGTCAGCCTACCGCGCTGCAAACCGAGTATATCATTGCCAGCCGCAAAGCTGCTGCAAAGAGGCAACGTATTACGCTCGGAGCTGTCAGCTTCGGCTTGGTCGTCGCGATAGTGCTGGCGATTCTCGCGCTAATCCAGCGCGGTGAAGCGCGTAAACAGGAACGCGTCGCAAAGGACAATGCCGCGGAAGCGAACCGCCAAAAAGAGGCCGCGCTCGAAACGCTGAGCAAATCGGACTTCGCGCAAGGCACGCGGCTGGTCGACGGTCAGCGCGCCGCACAGGCGCTCGCTTACTTCGCCCGCGCGGTGCGCTTGAACGGCAATCCCGGTGCGGCGACCCGCATCGCCTCGCTCCTGACCGAGCGTGTCTGGCCGCTCCCGCTATCTCCGCCGTACAAGGATGCCGTAAAGTGGTTTGCGAGTCCGGACGGCACGCGCGCAGTTGTCATCCTGGCGGACGGCACGGCGGAGATTCGCGAAAACGCCACCTCGAAAGCGCTCTCGGGGCCTATCCAACTCGAAGCTGGCGTCGATGTGGCGGCTTTCAGTCCGGACGGAACGCGCGTCGTTCTCGCCGGCGACGATCAAAAAGAGGGACCCCACGAATCAGCCAGTTCTGCTGTTCAGCTCTGGGACGTCGTGCGCAATGTCGCAATCAATGAGCCAGTAAAGTTCGAGGCCAGTTATGTGAACGAGGAGATGTTCGCGTTCAGTGAAGACTCACGCTACCTCGCGATCACCGGATTTGAGGGCACACCTGGGACGCGAGTGTGGGACGCGAAGACGGGACGTGAGCTATGCCAGCTTTCCTCCTCTAGGGCGGTGCAATTTAGCCGGGACGGTGAGCGTATTCTGGCAGGCGGTAAGGTCTTTGAAACGCGGACCGGCAAACAGATAGGCGGCGCACAGTTTTCCACTGGCGTAGCAGCACTCAGCCCGGATGGCTTGCGGATCGCGGTTGCCTTGGATGGCCCTGATGCCAAGGGAAAGGTGAGCATCTTGGATGCAGCCACGGGCCAGCCGGTCATGCCGTCGCTTCCTGTCTCGGAGCACAACAGTCGGGTGGAGAAGCTGGAGTTCAGTCCGAGTGGGCAATGGCTGCTCGCCATGGGTGGATCTGAAGCTCGAGTTTGGAATGCTCGCACCGGCCAGACCGTGACCGGTTTGCTGAAACATCCCGGCAACCAACGGTTCAGTGAAGCGTCGTCCGACCCTGATCTCAGTCCAGCCTCGCTCAGCCCTGATGGACATCGGATCGTCACCGTGGCTAAAGACGGCAGTGTGCGCGTCTGGAACGCCGGAACTGGCGACTTAGAGATAGAGGCGATCGAGGGGGGTGACGTCGCTAGCGCGCGTTTCAGCAACGACGGCCGTTCCCTGATCACCCGTGATTCCCGCGGGGCGTCGCAGCGGACATGGGACCTTCTCGGTGCGCCTGCGCGACCTTTGTCTCTACCTGGCAAGATGATCGCTCACCACGATTTCATCGCGGCGACTGTTACTGCGGGGCAGCTCCGCGTATTCGACATCCGTTCGGCTGGAATTTTAATTGAGGCGAAGGTTGGCGAAGGCCGCGATGCACCGAGAGACGCGAGCTTCAGTGCAGACGGAGCGCGGCTCATGGTCCGATTAGGAATCGGGGTGCGGCTTTGGGACATCCCCAGCCACAGAGAGCTTTCTTCAGTCGTGGACGCGAATGTTGCCGAATTGAGCCGTGACGGATCGAAACTTCTGACTACCACTAAAACGGCGGCAAGAATCTCGGATGTCGAGAATGGGCGCCTGCTCCACGAGTTTAAACTTCCCGACACTGCGCATGAAATCAGCTCGGCGCATCTCTTACCCGATGGGAAGCTCGTGGCAATATCGAGTTTCGGTGCCGACAAGGTAACCCCCCGTGTGGAACTCTGGAACATCGAGACGGGTGCGCCAGCTTCGCCACCGTCAGAATCCATTAGTGGATCGCGCTCGTCTTGGGACTCGTCTACTATTTCTAGTCCAGACGGAGCCTGGTTGGCTTCGGTTAATTGCATTGATTCGGGCGAGCCGCACGTTTGGGAAGTGGCTGTCCGCAAACCTGGCGGTAAACCTGTCGGTAAGGCGGTTCAGTTTTCCTGCGACTCGCTGGATCAGATCCGCGACCCGGAATTCAACTCCGACGGCAGCCGCTTCATCGTTTCCACCGAGTTCGGGAAGGTGTTACTATTCGAGACTGCCACCGGTCGGCAGGTTGGAATCCTCAGGAAAATTGGCATGCAGGGGCAAGTGAGGTTCAGTAGCGATGGCAAGCTTTTCGCTACAAGCGGCGATGCTGCACGGGTTTGGAGTGCGGAAACGGGTGCGCCGTTGATTAACCCAGTGAGGCCCCCGGAACACACAATGTTTTATACGGTGGAATTCAGCTCCGATGGCAGGCACCTGCTTGCGGCGGGGGAGTTTATCGCAGGGGCTTCAGGTTCCAAGACTTTAGGTTCCAAAGCGCTCGTCGACGCGGCAACCGGATATCCTCTCGCCGATGTCACCAGCAACAGCTTCGAAAACGTGGGCGCGTATTTTAGTCCCGACGATTTGCTGGTCGTCGAGGAGATGAATCCTGTCCGTATTTGGAACGTCCCGCCGACCGGGAACGGGCCGGCGTGGCTGGCGGATCTCGCTGAAGCTGTTGCCGGCTGCGCCTTGACGACGGCTGGGACCATCGAAGTTCTTCCTGACCGGATAGAGCGTCTCGCAGCAGCCCGCCAAGCTGTCGCGAAGCTCCGTCCCGATGATCACTGGGCTCAGATCGCAAATTGGTTTCTCGCCGTTCCGGCCGAACGAATGATCTCTCCGTATTCGAAGGTCAAAGTAAGCAGCTACGTACAGCGCCGGATCAAGGGAAATACGAAATTGCAAGAAGCGGTGCTCGCTTCGCCCGCTGATGCATTGGCGCGCGCTCGCTTCGGTGTAAAACTGCTCACAGATTCATCCGACCCGAACGCGTCGGTTCAGGCCGACGGTGAAACGCTTTTTGCGACGCTGCTGGCTCCGGGGAGCTCGGAGATCTGGCAAGCCCGTGTTAAAGTTTTGGAGGCGCTAAAACGCACGGTTGAAGCAGACGTGGCAAAACAGAAGGCAGCATCTCTGGCTGCGATTGCCAAGTGAAGCGACACTTCTGCTACTGTGCCGTCTACTTTTCCCAATGGCGGCTACTACCAAGATTTGCGAGTGATTGCTTTCGCTGAAAGGCGATGATTTCTGGTCACGTTTTGGCCGGGGGTTTTCCCGCGCGGGCCAGAACCCACGATCCGCCCCGAAGCCCGATCTGAAAAGTGGAGTTGTAGTTGGTTTCGACCAAATCCAAAACGAGGCGATGAAACCAGCGATCGACGAGTGCGGACTGCCGGCGTTTACACGGGGATGAAGAGCGCAAGGGGAGATCATCCAGAGCGCGATGTTTAGGCGACTGTTGGTCGCAGAGTTTGTGGTCGTTAATCTCACACTCGCCAACGCTAAGGATTTGGAGGAAATTGTCTTGACGGCTTGTCTGGGTATTTGAGAATTTTTGGCTGCGTCAAGATCGTGAAGTGCCTCCAAGGGCCTAGTTATCTTCCCGCCGGGAAACCACGAGCTATAAGGGTTGTTCGCATACTTGAAGTAACATCTTATGCCAGCAGCGTCCGGCGACCAACAGGTTCCGCGAGCGCAGGAAGTCTTAATCACCGAGTCACCTGGCGTCGCAATGCTCTGCAAACCAGCGAAACGATGCACAATTCGTTAGGGTTGAATTGCGAATCAGCTGCACTGTCCGACTGAGCTATCACGCATACGTCGTCTACGTTATCCTAGGCGATGTTCTTACTTTCGCTCTTACTCCTGTTGTTCACCGCTCGCCCTTAGAATGCCGTTTACCTATGGAAAATCGGCAATGGCGGAATGGGTAGGATTTGTCCGATGTGCTGCCCTTCGGCCGCCTGTGGTACGCCGAAGGCGATCACGAATGCAATCGGCTATGCGAAGTGCTAGGCCGAAACTGTGAAGGGAAGAAACATGCAGTTCGCGCTTAGCATTTCTGCTCGAACCCGGTTGGCTGATGGGCGAGCTGCTAAATTAGTTCTTTACATGTGCGCTGAACTTTGTTGAACTTAACTAACCTATGCCAAATATCCCACTCCCACAGCGAAACGCTGACGGCAGCTACACCACATCCCCGGCAGGCATGGCGATCGACGCCGACGGTGCCAACGGCCAAACCGGAGGCGTGCCTGTCTATGCACCCAAAGGCTTCACGCCCGCACCGCTCGACTTTCTCGCCAATGCGGGCGGGCCGGGCGATTGGTTTGGCGTCGTTACGGACACGGACGAGGAGGACGGAACGCCGGTGAAGCAGAATGCGAACGGCCCCGCTCCGGGTGCCTTTGTGAGCGCGACGAGCTATCGCTGGCCCGAGCTGGCTCGCATCGATCCGCTGGCCTACGTGGACGCGGCGAGCGTGCCCTATATCGTGCTGCCTTCGCACTGGCGCAAGGAGGCCATTGGCGTGGTCCTCGGTTGCAAGGCCATTGTCGAGGACACCAAGACGGGGAAGATCCTGGAAGCTGCGGGAGTCCTGGACTTCGGCCCAAGGACTAAGCTCGGGGAGGCATCCGTCGCGTGCGCCCAGTTCTTTGGCGTTCCGTCCAGCGCGAAGGACGGGGGCACGAGCGAGAAGCGATTCATCTACACGTTTTTTCCCGGCAT
>DATASP010000188.1:0-3955 GCA_036269155.1 Candidatus Udaeobacter sp. | reverse complement strand
TTCTCCTGAAGACCATTTCTGCTCCTCGCCAAAGGCGCAAGATACCCGGCGGCAGAGCCGCAGTTGATTGGCCAACGCGTTGAGGACAACGCGTTCCACCGTTTCGTACCGCCTGCCCGCCGTGTGCCGGAAGTGCGGCTTCGCGAAAGCCTTCGGAGTTCGGAGTGCGATGCGTCCTCGCATCGCTTTCATTCTTAACGAGACGCATTTACATACCACGCCGTGAATAGTGCGTGGCTTGCAGGAGGTAATTGCCTGTTTGGTGCAGCAATTGCTTCGACGCTTGTCCATTTCGCATCAGCGGCAGAAGCACATGGCGGAGAGAAGCCGCTTACACTCTCTGCAGTTGTCTCCGCAGATCATCCCGTCAACCAATGTGTGCCAACGCGAGCGCTGGGCGCGGGCATTGACGGTCACGAGAAAGGCGAATGCGCTCGGATGTTTACCGACAACAACATCGAGCAAATGCTCTCAGCGGGGCTTGGGGCACTGACTTACCGGCTGCGCACTGAGCTTGCGGGTGAAGTCTGGCATTGGAACCCGCGCGGCACGTGGAGTGATCCTGCTCACCAATGTGGATACTGGACATCCGACGATTCGCTCGGCGAACCGATCAATGTTTCTTATGGCTACCACTTACCGCGACGCGGAAACACGATCGATCAGGCGAATGACGATGGTTATTCCCGAATTGCAGACGGTGACAAAGAATCGTTTTGGAAAAGCAATCCGTATCTGGATTCGCATTTCACCGGCGAACCCGAAGACGCGCATCCGCAGTGGGTGGTGATCGATCTGGGCGCCTCGAGACCGGTGAACGCAATCCGCATTCATTGGGCAGCGCCGTACGCCAAACGGTATCGGGTCGAGTACTGGCCCGGAGAAGATCCGATGCACTTGCACGCCGATGATGACGACGACTGGCAACCATTCGCACGCGGAAACGTCGATGGCGCTCGTGGTGACGATCAACTCATTCGACTCGGCGACCACCCGCGCGCGACTCGATTTGTTCGAATTGTGATGAACCGGAGTTCGGGGACAAGCGCGGAATCTTCCGACGATATTCGCGACCGCGTTGGGTTTGCGATTCGCGAGATCGAGCTGGGGCATATCGATGGGCACGGTCGGTTTCGTGATAATGTTCGGCACGCCGCCAATCGCCACCGGCAGACAGTGATTTACGTGTCATCTACCGATCCGTGGCATCGCGCAGAAGATATCGACTACAGCGTCGAGCAGCCGGGATTGGATTTCATCTTGCGCAGCAAGCTCACGAACAACTTGCCTGTGCTTGTGCCGGTCGGCGTGTTGTACGATACGCCGGAAAACGCTGTCGCTGAGATTAATTATCTTCTTCGCCGGGGTTACGGGTTGGAAGGAATCGAACTAGGCGAAGAACCCGATGGACAATGGGCGTCGCCGGAGGATTACGGAGCGCTTTACGCGGGAGTCGCTCGCCGGCTCTCTGCCTTGAATCCGAGTCTGAAACTCGGAGGGCCAAGCCTGCAAAATTTCGAGGACCAACTGCTCACGTGGGCAGATGCATCGGGCAATCGCTCCTGGATGAAACGGTTTTTGAAATACATTCGAGGCACGGGAGCGCGCTTCGATTTTTTTTCGTTTGAATTTTATCCATTCGACAACATCTGCGCCAACGCGGCACCCCAGTTACGGGAAACCCCAAAACGTTTGACCGAAATGCTTGGCAGCTTGCGCGCCGATGGCGTGCCTTCTGACATCCCCTGGCTAATGACTGAATATGGCTATTCGGTTTTTTCAGGGCAGCGAGAAGTCGATATCGAGGGCGCTCTCTTCAACGCGGATACGGTCGGAGTATTCCTGACACAGGGCGGTGCTAACGCCTACCTATACGGATACGAGCCAAACTATCTCCAGGACGAGCTCAAATGTTCCTGGGGCAATCTCATGATGCTTCAGTTAAACCCAAAGAACGACGAACTGAATCGCCTATCTAGTTACTATGCCGCTCAACTCACCACCAAAGAATGGATGGAGCCAACAAACGGGATGCACGAAATATTTCCAGTGACCATAAACGAAACAACAAACCGCGCGCACGGAGCGACGCGCCCTACCGTAACAGCCTATGCCGTGCGACGACCGGATAAGCAATGGGCTTTGCTTGTAATTAACAAGCATCCCAAGCGCGCGTCGCGACTCGATGTACAGTTCAAGATTCCCGGCGCGCAGAAGCCGGTGCGTTTTGTCGGCCAGGTCGAAGTAGCTCAATTTTCACGCCAGCAATACGCCTGGCACGATGACGGGCCGAATGGCCACCCGATTCGCAGCCTGCCGCCCGCGCACTTTACGCTAGACGCGTCTTCACTTTACGAGCTACCGCCGTATTCGGTTACCGTTTTGCGCGGAAGATTGCCGGAGCCGTAATGGCGAACCTTTCAATAAACGCTTCGGCACTTACAAATTCCTGCTGCTCTATGCTTTAAGACCGAAGCGCGAGTCGCCTAACACCCCCGCCGAACCGAGCCCGCTGAGGTAACCGCTGTATCGCATGCACATTTCCGCGTAACCTCGCGGGGCATTTTACGCACTAATTCAGTGAACGGCCAAAGATGACTTCTCGGTGACGAAAAATCAAAGAAGGCCAAAACAGTGGATTGGAAATTAAGCAATTATGAACAGGGGTGGAACACGTGGAAGCCACGCGTACCGAACAGAATAGCCTTGGGTTGATCGAGGCCATCAGACAAGCTTTTGGGAGGGCAAACAACCGGATGGAAATGTCCGCTACCCCCGCCCAGGACGTTTACGAGATCCGTCCCCGCGAGGATCGGGACGGCTTTGATCTGATCAGCAATCGACTGCGATACGGCCCAATTTGGTATGCAGGACCCGACGCAGTCCGCTGCGCGGTCGCGTACGCGAAGTACTGCTCTCACTCTTGCTCGCGCCCGGCGGTCATCCGCGTGTTTAATGAAGAGGCAATGTAACCGAGACACACGAGCGATAGGGCGATTCTGAAAGACTGATGGAGCGCCTATTGAATTGAGACCCAATAGCGAATCTGGGTAATCTCCATGGGGGCCCATCCGACATGCTATAAAACTTTGCCTACTCGACTGCTAAGCCGAATTTCGAACGGCGCTGCACGGGCCTTATCGCAGCAGAATAACATTCACTGGCGTTCCCGCGCTAAAAGAATCCGCGGAGGAAAGCCGCCGCGTGGTTTGAGATACCTACAATCTTGTTCGTTGCCTGACGATAGAATTTGAAATTGAGCTCGGTCTCGGGTCGACCGTCGTTCCAGTTGGAAAAAAGTTTGAGCTCGCTTCGTCCCAGGTGTCGTTTCGCCAGCGCGGTGCTTCTGATGGTGATGCTCACACGCGGCGTTTGTCGGGCGATCCCGGGTTCTTTTGCGATCGCTCTGGCCGAAGTAACGACGCCGCTGGCGATTAGACCTGGCCCACCTTCGTTCTCGCTCGCGAAGACGAAGATCGTATCGCCTTTGGCGATGCGCTTGCCGCCATACATCGTCTTCTGCGCGCTGAACTCGAACATCTTCGTGCCCGGATCAGTGATCTCGGCTTTGATCGCGAACATCGTACTCCTCATCGCGCATCATTAATTCTATGGCGATCCAGAGGGGGTATGTCTAAACGAGAAAGAGAAGAGCCCCCCGCCACTTTGATCATCATGCCCGAATGAATGGCCGGAGCTGACGTCGTTGCCCACTTTATCGTGCATAAGATGAGACTTTGGCCAGGAAGGCATTCCATTTTGGACCAAGACGACCGCCATCGAGCAGGATTCTCGGGCATTTTTTGAACCCCAAATCGCGGCCGTCACTGTAACGGATCATGCGCCAGTGCATGTGCGGGACAACATGATCGAGAGGGATACTATATTGACGCATCAGTCTGGCTGTGAGTTGCGCGGTGCGATCAATGGTGATGTCAAGATTGTTGCCCCGGTT
>DATASP010000187.1:0-8832 GCA_036269155.1 Candidatus Udaeobacter sp. | reverse complement strand
GCCTGTGTCGATATGGAAAGCATGCTTCGCTACGAGTTTGCCGTCCACGCTTTGATCGTGCTGGCGTTTTTGAATTTTCTGCGTCAATTTCGCACGCCGCCGATGTTTGCGGGGGCTTTCGGCATCGCGGCAGTAGCGTTGGTCAGCGCTGCTGGGTTATGCGTACAGGGCTGGTACGTTTGGAATTTCATGCGGGGCAACTGGGTTGCGTAATAAAAGATGAAAACAAAAGTCGCCATTATCGGTGCGGGACCGGCAGGTCTTACGGCTGGCTATCTTCTCTCAAAAGAGTCGGTGGATGTCGTGGTCCTGGAAGCGGATCCTGTTTACGTCGGCGGAATTTCCCGCACGGTGACCTATAAGGGTTTTCATTTCGATATCGGCGGCCACCGATTCTTCTCTAAATCCAAAGCAGTGGAGGATCTGTGGACGGAAATTTTGCCAGATGACATGCTCGTGCGGCCGCGTTCGTCGCGCATCTTTTACGATGAAAAGTTTTTTTCATATCCGCTCAAACCGTTCGAAGCGCTGCTGAAGCTTGGCGTCTTGAAATCAACGCTCTGCATTCTTTCCTGGCTCAAAGCGCGGCTCTTTCCAGTGCGGAACCCGCGCAACTTCGAAGAATGGGTGAGCAATCAATTCGGCAAACGTCTCTTCAACACATTCTTTAAGAGCTACACCGAAAAAGTGTGGGGCATGAGCTGCAAGGAAATTTCCGCCGACTGGGCGGCGCAGCGCATTAAAGGACTCTCGCTCGGCAGCGCTATCAAGAACGCGCTTATTCCCCAGCACTACAACGGAGACCGGAGCAAAGTAATCAAGACCCTCATCAATTCCTTTCGCTATCCGCGGCGCGGCCCAGGCATGATGTGGGACGCCTGCGCGGAAAAAATGAAGATGCTGGGCGGCAAACTGGAGATGGGCTGCATGGTAACTCGCTGTTCTTACGACGAAACATCCGGCAATTGGATGGTCGAATACAAAGATCAAGTCGGCAAAGTGCGAATGATCGAAGCGGAAAACGTGATCTCATCGGCGCCGATGCGTGGCCTGGTTTGCGGTGTATCCCCGGCGGTAAGTGAGCGAACGAAACGCGCAGCTGAAAGCCTCAAGTATCGCGACTTCCTCACTGTGATGTTGATCTTGAAAGATCGGCAGATGTTCGATGACAACTGGATCTATATTCACGATCCAAGCGTGAAAGTCGGCCGTGTGCAGAACTTTCGTTCCTGGTCACCGGAGATGGTGCCCGAACCTGACAAGGTCTGTTATGGCCTCGAATATTTCTGCTTCGAACACGACGGCCTGTGGGATTCAAGCGACAGCGATTTGATCGAACTCGCCAAGCGGGAGCTTATCCAGATCGGTTTGGCGAAGGAAGGCGACCTAATCGACGGCTGCGTTGTTCGCCAGAAGAAAGCATATCCGGTTTACGACGACGATTACGCGCGTCACGTCGCTACTGTTCGCGAGGAACTAGACCGTCGCTATCCGAACCTGCATCTCGTCGGCCGCAATGGCATGCACAAATACAACAATCAGGACCACGCAATGATGACGGCGATGTTGTGCGTGGAGAATATTTTGGCGGATACCAAGCTTTATGATCTTTGGCAGGTAAACAGCGATGCCGAATACCACGAACAAGGCGCCGCGGCGGCCAGGGAAACAAATGGCAGCGCGTTACGCCTCGTTCCGACACGCGTGGTGGCCGCCCCCGGGCTTGCGCCTGAAGGGTAGCGCGTTCACGAGCGCGAATTGCACATTTTGGGCAGCACAGGCTGCCAGCCTGTTGTCGTCGGCCGCTTGCCGACGGCGCTTTAAACTTTTGCAGCACCACGTGGAATCGAACGTGCGAAGTGGCGTTTCGAAAGGCTGCCGAAAAGGACAGGTTCGCCACGGCGAATCCGTCCTGTGGCGGACTAGCAGCTTGGCTTCCTGCACTGGTCCTCTGTGTTGCGAATCTGTGGTTTAGGATTCCAAGTAAAGTCGGTGAATGCCTAGCTATTTCTTCCATCAAAGTCTTCCACTGGCGGGCAGGAGCAGAAGAGATTTCGGTCGCCATAAACGTTGTCGATGCGCGCGACCGCGGGCCAGAATTTATGTTCGCGCGTCCAAGGCGCGGGAAAAGCTGCTTCTTCCCGTGAATAAGGGCGGTCCCATTTATCGGATGCGATTTGTCGCGCCGTGTGGGGCGCGTTCTTGAGCACGTTATTTTGTCGATCTTGTTTTCCGCTCACGATTGATTGCATCTCCGCGTGGATTGAGATCATTGCGTCGCAGAAGCGATCGAGTTCATGCTTCGGTTCGCTCTCGGTCGGTTCGATCATCATTGTTCCGGCGACCGGCCAGGAAACCGTCGGCGCGTGAAAGCCGTAATCCATCAAACGCTTTGCCACATCTTCCACTTCGATGCCGGCATTTTTCCATTGGCGAACATCGATGATGCATTCGTGCGCGACCAGGCCGTGTTTGCCTTTAAATAGTACCGGAAAGAAGCGATCGAGCCGCTTTGCGATGTAGTTCGCGTTTAGAATTGCTACCTCGCTCGCGCGTTTCAATCCCTCGGCGCCCATCATGCGGATGTACATCCATGTGATTGTCAGGATGCTGGCGCTGCCGTAAGGGGCGGCTGCGACGTTGCCCGCTTTGCCGCCACCGGAATGATAGTTTGATCCATTGCCATAGGGCGGCCGTTTTCCGCGATCACCTTCCCCGAAGAGAATTTTGCCTGTTGTGGGATCGAGAATGAATTCGCGCGGGAGATACGGCGCGAGATGTTTGGCCACGCCGATCGGTCCAACCCCCGGTCCGCCGCCGCCGTGCGGGATGCAAAACGTTTTGTGCAAATTCAAATGGCAAACGTCCGCGCCGTAATCACCGGGGCGACAAAGACCGACCTGCGCATTCATGTTCGCGCCGTCCATGTAAACCTGTCCGCCGTGCGCGTGCACGATGTCGCAGATTTCGTGGATCGTTGGCTCGAAAACGCCGTGCGTCGATGGATAGGTGACCATCAGTGCGGCGAGGTCGCGCGCATGTTGGTCTGCTTTGGCACGCAAATCGGCGAGATCGATATCGCCATCTTTCAAACATGCGACCGAAACAACTTTGAACCCGGCCATGATCGCACTGGCTGGATTCGTTCCATGCGCCGAAGTTGGGATGAGACAAACGTTACGATGCGCTTCACCACGCGATGCGTGGTACTCTCGGATCGCGAGCAGACCTGCGAATTCACCTTGCGATCCAGCATTGGGCTGCAATGAAACAGCGGCGAACCCGGTAATCTCGGCTAGCCACTCCTCGAGCTGCTGGCAAATTTCCTTGTAACCTGCCGTTTGATCGGGGGGCGCGAAAGGATGCAGCTTGGAAATCTCGGGCCACGAGATCGGAAACATCTCCGCGGTGGCGTTGAGCTTCATCGTGCATGAGCCGAGCGGAATCATCGACGTGGTCAGCGACAGATCGCGCGACTCAAGCTTCTTTAGGTAACGCAGCATTTCTGTCTCGGTATCGTGCGTGTTGAAGATCGGATGTGTGAGGAACTGGGAATTGCGGAATCCGGAGTGCGGAATGCGGATTGGCGGCTCTCCTAATTCTTCATCGGCGAAATCGCGGACAGTCGTACCGCGAAAGATCGACATCAGCAGTTCGATATCTCGCGGTGTCGTCGTTTCGTCGAATGAAATGCCGACCGCGCGCGGGCCGAGCGCGCGCACGTTGCAGCCGGCTTTTGCAGCGTGCCCCAGGATGACTTCGCTTGATTCAACTTCCACCCGAATTGTGTCGAAGAAATTCTTGTGCGCAATTGTGCAGCCGAGGGCTCGCAGACCGTCTGCGAGTTGGCTCGTAAGGCGATGAACGCGCTCGGCGATGGCACGCAGGCCTTTTGGCCCATGATAAACCGCATACATTGATGCGATCACAGCAAGAAGAACCTGCGCCGTGCAGATGTTGCTCGTGGCCTTATCGCGACGGATGTGTTGCTCTCGCGTTTGCAACGCAAGGCGGTAAGCCGGTCGGCCTTCAGCGTCGTGCGACACCCCAACGAGCCGGCCGGGCATGTGACGCTTAAATTGATCGCGCGTAGCAAAGTATGCCGCGTGCGGCCCGCCAAATCCCAGGGGAACGCCCAATCGCTGGGTATTCCCGACCGCGACATCGGCGCCGAATTCGCCCGGCGGTTTCAGTAATGTCAGAGATAGAATATCCGCCGCGACGACAACAAGCGCACCCGCGTCATGCGCTCGCGTAACAAATTCGCTGTAATCGTAAATCGCGCCATCGGTGGCGGGATACTGAATGAGAGCGCCGAAAATCGTGTCGTCGAATTGAAAATGCGAGTAATCGCCGATTTTGATCTCGATGCCGAGTGGTTTTGCGCGCGTTTGAACGACGGCGATTGTTTGTGGATGGCAATCATCTGCGACGAAGAACGCTTTCCGATTTGGAACAGCTGCGTGGCAAAGCGTCATCGCTTCCGCAGCGGCCGTGGCTTCGTCCAAAAGTGACGCATTTGCGATGTCGAGCGCCGTCAGGTCGATGATCATCTGCTGAAAATTGAGTAGCGCTTCGAGCCGGCCCTGCGCGATTTCGGCCTGATACGGCGTGTAAGCGGTGTACCAGCCAGGATTTTCGAGAATGTTTCGCTGGATGACCGGTGGCGTAATGCAGTCGTAGTAACCGGCGCCAATAAATGAGCGAGCCACCTTGTTCTTCCTAGAAATCGCGCGGAGCTCAGTGAGAGCATCGGTTTCCGATTTCGCTTCCGGCAACTTCAGCTCCGACTCTTGTCGCGAGCCTCGATTATTTCGGGCTTGCCGATCCAGGCGGATATTTTTCGGAACAGTGGCGTCAATCAACAAATCGAGATTTTCGAAACCGACCTCTTCCAGCATCTCGGCTACTTCCGCTTGGCTCGGGCCGATGTGGCGACGCGCGAATGAATTCAGATCGACATTTTGTTCACGCGTCTGCATTGGCGTCACGGTATGGAATGCGAATCCGCATTCAAGCAGGTAGGGGCGGTTCACCTGAACCGCCCGCAAGGCACGAGATGGCGGACGGCGGGGGCGAATGAGGTCAATCGCCGCTACCTAGTTCGCGTCGTATGTTTCAACACCGCGGCTTTTCAGTAGCTTGCGCAGCTCGGCGAGATGTTTATGATCGCGCGTTTCGACTGTGCATAGAACGTTCACAGCCGAGACATCCGAGCTGGCAAAAGCGCGATCGTGCACGACTTGCTTGATGCTTGCCCCGGTCGAAGCGATTTGCGCAGCCAACTCGGCTAGACCACCAGGCCGATCGCTGATCACTGCAGTGAATCGGCCAAGGCGACCATCTGCGACCAAGCCGCGCTCAATCACGCGGCTGAGCACGTTCGGATCAATGTTACCGCCGCAAAGCAAGAGAACTACACGCTTTCCGCGAAGCTCCTTCAATTTTCCGGACATACACGCGGCGAGCGTCGCGGCAGCCGCGCCTTCGACGACGCTCTTCTGCAATTCAATCAAGCGCAGGATCGCCAGCGCGATCTGTTCCTCACTGACGATCACGACGAGATCGACAAGCGGTCTTGCGATCTGAAATGCGTTCGAACCGACCTTTGGAATTGCGAGGCCGTCCGCGAGCGTCGGACGCATATCAATTTTCGTTGGTTTGCCTGTTTCGAGTGCTGCTGAAAAGCTCGCGACATTTTCGGCTTCAACGGCGATGATTTTGACCTCTGGCCGTAAAGTTTTGATGGCTAAAGAAACGCCAGCCAGCAGGCCGGCGCCGCCGACCGGAATTATCACCGCTTCAAGATCGGGAATTTGCTCAACGATTTCCAAGCCCATCGTTCCCTGCCCTGCAATGATGGCCGGATCATCGTAGCCGTCGATGTAAGCGAGACCTTTTTCCTTTGCGATTTCATCCGCGCGCTCTCTCGCCTCGCCGAAGTCGTTGCCGTGCAAGACGACTGTCGCGCCGAGTTTCTGACAATTCGTGATCTTCAAAAGTGGCGCAAACTTTGGCATCACGACTGTGGCCGGAATGCCGAGCAATCTGCCCTGATAAGCGAGTGCTTGAGCATGATTGCCCGCAGAAGCTGCGATGACTCCGCGCTTCTGCTGTTCCTGCGGCAGTTGAGCTAGCGCGTTGCGTGCGCCGCGTTCCTTAAAACTTCCGGTTCGCTGCAAGTTATCCAGCTTGCAAAAAATTTGGGTCTCCGTCAGCTCGCTCAGCGGAATCGAAGGCAAGCATGGCGAGTAGTAAACTGCACCCCCAATGCGTTTGCGCGCCGCTTCGATGTCTTTGAACGTGATCACCGTTGCAATTTTGACGTAACATCGGAAGGCAAACAAGGAGTGACGGCTTGCGAGCCGTCGCATTCCCCAGACGGCTGGGAAGCTTTCCTTCCCTGATCACTCGAGCGCTGCCTGCGCCGCAGCTAGTCTCGCGATAGGAATGCGAAACGGGCTGCAACTCACGTAATCCAAACCGAGCCGGTGACAAAATTTGACGCTGGCAGGTTCGCCGCCGTGTTCGCCGCAAATTCCGAGCTTGATGTTTGGGCGCGTCTTGCGTCCCAGGTCCCGGGTAATTTCCATCAGGCGTCCGACGCCCTTCTGATCAATCGAGGCAAACGGATTTGAATCGACGATGTCGAGCTCTGCGTACGCGGGAAGGAAACTGCCGGAATCGTCCCGGCTCATTCCCAGCGTGGTCTGCGTGAGATCGTTGGTGCCGAAGCTAAAGAACTCGGCGTCGCGCGCGATCTGGTCCGCCACAAGTGCGGCGCGCGGAATTTCGATCATTGTCCCCACCAGGTACCGGAACTTCGTCTGCCTTTCGCTTGCCACTTGATCAGCGACACGCCGGACAATGTCGATTTGGAGCTTTAGCTCTCGCGGGAATCCCACCAGCGGAATCATGATTTCTGGATGCACCCTGATCCCGTTGGCTTGTACTTCTGCGGCAGCTTCAAAGATTGCGCGCGCCTGCATCTCGGAAATTTCCGGAAAGGTGATCCCGAGCCGGCAACCGCGATGCCCGAGCATCGGATTGAATTCGTGCAGCTCGTGAACACGGCGAGAGATTTGTTCAACGGGCACGCCGAGTTTGTTTGCCAGTTCGTTCTGCTGCGCGTGATCGTTAGGCAGAAACTCGTGCAGTGGGGGATCGAGAAAGCGAATCGTGGCGGGCAAACCTCCTAGGGCAGTGAAAATGCCGATGAAATCTCCGCGCTGATATGGAAGCAGTTTAGCTACGGCGCGTGCGCGCTCGTCCCGGGTGCCGGCGAGAATCATTTCACGCATGGCGTCGATACGGTCACCTTCAAAAAACATGTGCTCCGTGCGGCAAAGCCCAACGCCCTCGGCGCCAAATGCGATTGCATTCGTCACTTGTTCAGGCGTGTCCGCGTTTGTGCGAATGCCGAGTGTGCGGAACTCATCCGCCCATTTCATCAACTTGGAATACTCGCGGTACGTTTCGCTTTTCTTCGCGTCGAGCGAGCGATCGATCAGCACCTGCACAATTTCGGAGGGCGCAGTGGCGACTTGTCCGGCAAAAACCTCGCCGGCCGTTCCATCGATCGAAATGTAATCGCCCTGCGCCAGCGCGGTGCCGTTCGCGCTCAGCATGCGTTTTTGGTAATCGATCTGAATCCCGCTGGCGCCGCACACGCAAACTTTTCCCATTTGCCGCGCGACCAGTGCTGCATGCGATGAAACACCGCCGCGGGAGGTGAGAATTCCCTCGGCGGCGATCATGCCGCGCAAATCTTCCGGCGAAGTTTCGATGCGCGCGAGAACGACCTTATCGCCTTTCTCGGCGCGCCGCACTGCTTCCTCCGCGCTAAAGACAACGTGACCGGAAGCCGCGCCTGGCCCGGCGGCCAAACCGCTGCCGATCTTTTTGGCCGCTTTCGCCGATTCGCGATCAAAAATCGGCGCCAAAAGGTGGGCCAACGAGTCGGCCGGGATGCGGCGCACCGCATCCTTCTTTGTGATTAGTCTTTCATCGACCATGTCGACCGCGATGCGGACAGCCGCGTGGCCGGTGCGCTTGCCGTTGCGAGTCTGCAGAATGTAGAGACGATTTTCCTCAACAGTGAACTCGAGGTCCTGCATATCTTTGAAGTGACGCTCAAGGATGCTGCGGACTTTCATCAGCTCTTTGTGCGCGGCGGGCATTTCCTTGGCCAGATCAGCAATGGGATGCGGCGTGCGTACGCCTGCGACGACGTCTTCGCCCTGGGCGTTGATCAGGTATTCGCCGTAAAAGACTTGTTCGCCGGTCGCTGGATCGCGCGTGAACGCGACTCCGGTTGCGCTCGTTTCGCCCATGTTGCCGAACACCATTGTCTGAACGTTCACCGCCGTTCCCCACTCGTGCGGGATCCCATACCTCCGCCGGTACACGATTGCGCGATCGTTCATCCACGAGCCGAATACCGCCCCGATTGCGCCCCAAAGCTGCGCCTGCGGATCCTGCGGAAAAGATTTTCCGGTGCGCTCGTTGATCAGCGCTTTGAAACGCTGCACGAGTTCCTTCAAATCCGCGACGGTCAACCTGACGTCGGGGAAATCGTGTTTGCCGTATCGCTCGTCCTTTAGGTGCTCGATGATCGTCTCGAAGGGCTCATGTTCTTCGCCTGGCCGTTTCTGAACGCCCATAACCACATCGCCGTACATCTGCAGGAAGCGCCGATAGGAATCCCAGGCGAACCGCGCGTTGTTCGTTTTATTTGCAACGATCTCAACGACGTCGTCATTCATCCCGAGGTTCAGGATCGTGTCCATCATTCCCGGCATGGAATCGCGCGCGCCGGAGCGCACTGAAACC
>DATASP010000186.1:0-4827 GCA_036269155.1 Candidatus Udaeobacter sp. | reverse complement strand
TCTTCAGTACGGACGACGCCCTCGGGCGTCAGCTCATACATCCATGAAAGCACCATCGCGATCGGAAATCCGAACACCAGCGAGACGATGACGAAGCGCACCGCGGAATTTGGCACATCAAAGAAAGGAAAAATTTGGGTCGCGATTTGAGCGAGCAGCCACGCGCCCATTCCGTAGAGCACAGCGGCGCGATACACGTTACGCCGTTTCAGTTCGGCTAAGAACCGTTTTGGATTCACGCTTCCGCTTATTGCCGAAGTTGCATTGCAGTGCAAGCAACGGCCCAGATTTGCCGGGACGCCTCGAAATGCGCTGCCGATCTTGTGCTAGACTATTGAATGCCGTTTCAGCTCGAATCGAACTACAAACCGCGCGGTGACCAGGGACAGGCAATCGCGAAGCTGTTGAAGTCGGTCGAAGCCGGTAATCGCCATCAGACGCTGCTTGGTGTCACTGGCTCGGGCAAGACTTTCACTGTCGCAAACGTAATCCAGGGGCTGAATCGGCCTACGCTTGTCATTTCACACAACAAGACACTTGCCGCACAGCTTTACTCCGAGTTCAAACAATTTTTTCCACGCAACGCAGTCGAATATTTCGTCAGCTACTTCGATTACTACCAGCCGGAAGCTTATATCCCCCGCTCCGACACTTACATCGAGAAGGATTCTTCCATCAATGAGGAGATCGAGCGGTTGCGGCTTGCGGCGACGAGCGCGCTGTTATCACGTCGCGACACCATCGTGGTCGCAAGTGTCTCGTGCATCTATGGGATTACCTCACCAGAGGATTACCTCGACATGCTGCTCACTGTGAAAGTGGGACAGCACATTTCGCGCGAGGCTGTGCTCGGTCGTTTGATCGACATGCTCTATGAGCGCAACGATGTTAATTTCGCGCGCGGCCGGTTCCGCGTGCGAGGAGACGTTGTCGAGGTTTATCCGGGAAGCGCTGATGAGGAAGGAATTCGGCTGGAGTTTTTCGGCGATGAGATTGACGCGATCAGGCGGTTCGATCCATTGACCGGTCACGCGCACGAATCGTTGAGCGTAATCACATTTTTTCCGGCAAAACAGTTCGTGACTCCGGCGGACAAACTCAATCGCGCGCTGCGCACCATCCGGGATGAACTGGAGCAACGGATCGTCGAGCTGGAATCGCAAAACAAACTCCTGGAAGCACAACGCCTGCGGATGCGGACTGAATACGACTTGGAAATGTTGCAGGAAATGGGCTTCTGCAACGGCATTGAAAACTATTCGCGCCATTTATCGGGTCGGCCACCCGGATCGAAGCCGTACACGATCATCGACTTTTTCCCCAAGGACCTTCTCGTGGTGATCGATGAATCGCACGCCACGATTCCGCAAATCGGCGGGATGTACGAAGGTGATCGTTCGCGCAAGACCGTGCTCGTAAATTTTGGGTTTCGCCTTCCGAGCGCGCTCGATAATCGCCCGCTTAATTTCGATGAGTTCATGAAGATGACGAACCAGATGATCTACGTGAGCGCGACGCCGGCGGAGTTTGAAATTCAAAACAGCGTCGTTGGCAACAAAGGCTACATTCCGCATCGACGACAGCGGATTGGCGAAGCGGAGCTTGTGCCGTTCGTATTGCCTGGCGGCAAACGTCCAACGCCCAACTCCGATAAATCGCGAGCAGGCGTCCAACGTCGAACGTCCAATTCAGAAACCCACGTTTCGCGCACGGATGAGCCCCTGGAGCAATTCAATGCCCACACGCCGGGTGCGCCGCTCATTGTTGAGCAGATCATTCGTCCTACCGGGCTTCTCGATCCAAAAATTACGTTGAAGCCACTCAAGAACCAGATCGACGAAACGATTGAGCTCTGTCGTCAACGCGTGGAAAAAGGCGAGCGAATTCTTGTGACGACGCTGACCAAGCGAACAGCGGAAGATCTTGCCGATTATTTGCGCGACGTCGGATTGAAAGTGCGCTACCTGCATAGCGACATCGATGCGATCGAGCGGGTCGAAATTTTGCGCGGATTACGCGCGGCGGATTTCGATATCCTCGTCGGAATCAATTTGCTCCGCGAAGGCCTCGATCTTCCCGAGGTTTCGCTGGTCTGCATTCTGGACGCGGACAAGGAAGGGTTTTTGCGAAGCCAGACTTCGTTGATCCAGACGGCAGGCCGCGCAGCGCGTCATGTAAATGGAGAAGTGGTGCTCTTTGCGGATGTCGTCACGCAAAGCATGGAAGCGCTCATATCCATTTCCGAATACCGGCGCGCAAAGCAGGTGGAGTATAACGAAAAACACGGAATCACGCCGCAAACGGTCCGGCGCGCTGTGCAGGAGAGTCTGCACACAGTTTTGCGTGGCCGCGAAATCGAATCGTCCGTGATTCGCGAAGCTGGCGGCGATTTCAATCTGACTGAGTTGCTTCGTGAGCTTGAGGAGGAAATGCAACACGCATCGGCGAATCTGGAGTTCGAGCGCGCCGCGCTTTTACGCGACCAGATTATGGAAGTGAAAAGCGGCGCCGGGATTTCAAAGATCGAGCCGAAGCGAAGGCCAGTGAGATACACGTCCCGCAGCCGCGGGACCGGTCGCCGCCGCTCGCGGGTGTAGAGACGAACTCTGGGGAGCACAGGCTGCCAGCCTGTTGTCGTCGGCAGCTTGCCGACGACTCCCGCGGGTTGCAGAATCGCCACGCAAAGAGCGTTCGATGAGCTTTTCGGCAGGCTGCCGAAAAGGACAGGCTGGCAGCCTGTGCTCCCAGCCCACGCTCGCGCAACGCAACTTGTAATCCGCTGTTCGGGGTGCGATGAAACCAGCGATGCCGAAACCAAAAACAAAAGCGGCAACCGCAAACATCTACGCGGTCGTCGGCTCGGATGAAGCGGAAGTAAAACGCGTGGCCACTGAGCTGGCGACTAACTTGACGCCGCCGGACGCGGGCGACTTCGGATTGGAAGTGATCGATGGCGCCGCAGATAACACCGAGCAGGCCGCCGCCCGAATTCAATCAGCAATCGAGGCACTGCAAACGCTGCCGTTTTTCGGCAGCACAAAAGTAGTTTGGTTGAAGAACGCGAATTTTCTCGGCGACGATCCAAAGGCGCGCTCAGCGGCAGTTCAGTCTGCGCTCGAAGAATTATCGGAACTGCTCGATAGCGGTTTCGATTCTGGGGTTACGTTCTTAATCAGCGCCACCGAAGTGGATAAGCGGCGTGCGTTTTACAAAATGCTGGTCAAACGCGCAGAGCTGCAAGTCTTTGATCGGCTCGACTCGGGCCGCGCCGGTTGGGAAGAAGAAGCAACTGAAATCGTTCGACTGCGCGCGAAGAAACAAAAACTCCAATTTGATGATGACGCGCTCGATCTTTTCGTGTTGCTAACGGGCGGCGATACGCGCCAGATCGAGAACGAGCTGGAGAAGATCGACACTTATTGTAGTGCAGGCGTTGGGCCTGTGGAACAAGCGGGCGGGTCGCCTGCTGAAGCCAAACCGGCGCGCAGGACGTCCGCCGGCTCGACAGCCAGGATGGTTGTGCCGCGAGTCACTGTCGATCTCGTTCGCGAGTTGGTACCGCTCTCGCGCGCTGGCATCATTTTCGAATTGAGCAACGCGCTGGCGCTGCGTGATCTAGAGCTCGCGCTTACGCTTGTTCGGCGCTTGTTGGATCAGGGCGAAAGCGCCATCGGTATCTTGTTGGCGGCAATTGTCCCGACGATCCGCAATTTGCTGCTCGCAAAAGATTTGATGGAGCGACATGGCCTCTCGCGTCCGCACTCGCCGTTTCAGTTCATTTCTGCAATCAACCGTTTGCCGGCAAAAGCGATAGAACATTTGCCGCGCAAGAAAGATGGGTCCATCAACGCCTACGCGCTGGCGATCGCTGCACAGCACGCGCATCAATTCGAGACCAACCAACTGATTAATGCCATGCGGGCGTGTCTGACCGCCAATGTTCAATTGGTTACAACCCAACTCGATCACGAACTGATCTTGACTGAGATCGTTGTGAAGTTGTTGGGAGAAAGCAGTGTGGGAGGGACCTCAGTGTCCCGATTATCGCGGCACTAAGGCCGCTCCCACATTTTTCAGGCCGGTCCGGCGCTTTCGACTTGTTTGCGCGCGACTGGCCCGATGTATGGGATGTCCCAGCGCACACCAGTAAAGGCTTTTACAATGGTAATGATCATGATGACCAGAAACGCCAAGTGCACCAGCGCCGCGATAATCGCCCAGAAAAATATCAGGATGCCGCCGATGGCTGGTATCGCCGCGAACACCACATGCACGACAGCAGACACGATATTGAAGAGAAACCAGGCGCAGCCAAAGATGATTGATTGCATCGCGTAGAAGCGCACAAAGCTGTCGTGCTTTTCCAGAATGTAGAAAATAATTCCACCGATCAGCGGAATGCAGGCAATTGCCGCAGCCACGTTTGAAGGCAGACCTGTTGTTCCGGAGTGCGGGCCTGGCTCGGGTCCTGGACTTGGCGGAGGCGTCGGCGCGGTTGGCTCTTGATCTGGCATGACTTACATACACAAAAGGGCCAATGTCTTGTCAAGCAATCTTGCGGCGCGATGCTCCTCTTTTCGCTTCCACTCAGGAGTCAAAGCGAATATCGTGCCGCTTAACTTCAAAAGATTACATGACCAACAATCGTTCCCCCGCGTTTACCATAATCGAAATGATCGTCGTCCTGGCGGTCATCGCAATTATGATGGCCTTGGTCTATCCGGCCTACACCACCATTTCGCAGCGCGCGAAAGCCACGAAGGACCTGAGCAACCTGCGCCAGATCGGCATTCTCATGCAAACATACCTCAACGATAAGGATGGTAT
>DATASP010000185.1:0-4304 GCA_036269155.1 Candidatus Udaeobacter sp. | reverse complement strand
GGAGCCGGCGCGAAACTGGAACGCGCTCTGATCAATTTCATGATCGACCTGCACACGCGCGAGCATGGTTATGTCGAGATCAGTCCGCCGTTCCTAGTCCGGCGCGATTGCATGATCGGGACATCGCAGCTCCCAAAGTTCGAAGCTGACATGTACGGCTTGGAAGAGAATCAGTTTTTTCTCGCGCCGACTGCGGAAGTCCAGCTAACAAATCTTCACCGTGAGGAGATCCTCGCTAGTGCCGATCTTCCGAAAAAGTTCGCTGCATATACGCCGTGTTTCCGCCGAGAGGCGGGAGCGGCGGGGCGAGAGACCCGCGGGATTATTCGGGTGCACCAATTCGATAAGGTAGAACTCGTAAGAATCACAACGCCTGAGAAATCGTACGAAGAACTAGAATCGCTTACGGCGAACGCCGAACGGGTGTTGCAACTCCTTGGCTTGCATTATCGAGTGGTGGAACTTTGTACCGGCGATTTGGGGTTTGCGTCGGCCAAGAGCTACGACATTGAAGTTTGGTCGCCGGGATCCGGCGACGGCGGGACTTATCTGGAAGTATCAAGTTGCTCAAACTGCGAAGACTTCCAAGCGCGACGAATGCAGCTTCGGTTCAAAGATCGCGATGGAAAAAACCGGTTCTGCCACACGTTGAATGGCTCCGGCGTGGCATTGCCCAGGTTATTTGCCGCGCTCATCGAGAGCTATCAACAGCCGGATGGGTCAGTGCGGATTCCGGAGAAATTACAAGCCTACTTCGGCGCGAGCGAAATCAGAAAGTTGTAGCGTCCGCTGTCCTTAGCGGATGAGGAGGGATGTGCTGACGATACCCAATGATTGCGCTGAGGGCAACGCACGCTACAGCAGTCGAGCTTCGTGACTATCCCAGTCCCGGGATGCCGAGCCCGCCAGTGATCTTTGTCATCTCGGATTGCGCGAGCGCTTTACCTTGTTCAACAGCTTGTTTCACGGCGCTCAGCACAATTTCCTCGAGAAATTCGACGTCATCAGGATCCACAATTTCCTTATCGATCTTGATTGCAATGATATCGCCCGCGCCGTTTGCTGTAACCCTTACCTTTCCGCCGCCGGCGCTCACTTCGATAGTTTGTTTCTCAAGCTCAGCCTGCGTCTTGCTCATTTGCTCCTGCATCTTCTGAGCCTGTTTCATTAATTTGTTTAAGTTCATAACGTTTCAGTCAGCGTTTCTGTCATTCCGAGCGAAGTCGGGGAATCTCTTTATTTCGAATTGAATGGCCAGAGATGTTTCGACTTCACTTCGCTACGCTCACCATAACAAGAAGAGTCACGGTAGTGGGTTAGGTTTTTATTTCCGCGTTAAACAGTTCGATTGCTTGCTGGATCAGCGGGTCGTCTTTGAACGATTCCGCCGGTTTCGCTGCATCAGCAGTACTCGGGCGAATTCCATCTTTCACCACAAACTTCACCGACCAATCGCGTCCGCTGGCTTCGCTCAGCAGCGTTTCCAGCTGCCGCCGATTATTTGCGCTGGCTAGCGCTTCAACCTTTGGCTTGTCATCCGGCGCATGCCCCAGCAAAAAATTGCGGCCGTCGATTCCAATCGGACGAATTAATTCGCTTAATGTTCGCAAGAAACTTTTCGCTGGAATTTTTGCGAGCGCTCGTTGCCAAATCTTTTCAGGATCGAGGGTGGCAGCTTTCTCCTCTACGCGTGGCGCGATGGATTTGTAGCCGGGATCGGTGATCCCGGTTTTCTGAGCTGATCCTTCGCGCCGGCCGGCATCACCGATGCCGGCTACAGTTTGTGTACTGGTTTTCCCATCGCGAAGCTCGCCAAGTCTTTCGATGACCTCATCCAGCGTCGCCTGTCCCAGAGTTTGGATTGCCTTAATGATCGCGACTTCGAAATGCAGCTTCTTGTTTGGCGCCCATTTCATGCGGCCTTCTGCAGCGGCAAACTGATCGATCAGATCGAGCAAACGATCTGTAGTAATTAATTCCGCGTGCGCGGCGAGCGATTGTTGTCCGTCAGGATCGACGTCTTCCTTGAGCGCGTCAGGTTTTGCCTTGAACACAAGGAGATCGCGCAGATAGGCGATCAAGTCTGACATCAGCCGCATCATGTCCTTTCCGCTCTCGGATTGCTGATGCAGCAGATCGACCGCGTCCGGTGTTTCTCCTCGCAAAATCCGGCCCGTAAGATCAATCACTGTTTGCTCGCTCGTGAACCCGAAAACATTGAGCACATCGCTCTCGCTTATTTTTTCACCGCAAAAGGCGACCAACTGATCGAGCATCGATTCCGCGTCACGGAGGCCTCCTTCCGCTCCGCGCGCGATCGCGTGCCCCGCCGCGGGCTCAAGCGTGATCTTTTCTTTTCCGGCAATCAATTGCAGGTGCTGCGCGATCAGGTTTGCCGGAATGCGATGGAGATCGAACCGCTGACAACGGCTAAGAATGGTGGGCAAAACCTTCTGCGGCTCGGTCGTCGCGAAAATAAATTTCACGTGCTCGGGCGGCTCTTCCAGCGTTTTCAAAAGCGCATTAAACGCCGCTGTCGAGAGCATGTGCACCTCGTCGATCAGATAAATTTTGTAACGGCCCTTGGCCGGAGCATAACGAACGTTCTCGCGCAACTGGCGTACATCTTCCACGCTGTTGTTGCTGGCGCCGTCAATTTCGATCACATCGAGACTATTGCCCGCTGCGATCTCCAGACAGTTGTCGCATTCTCCGCATGGCGTGACTGTCGGCCCTTTGATGCAGTTAAGTGATTTGGCCAGAATCCTTGCCGTGGATGTCTTGCCGATCCCGCGCGGACCGACAAACAGATACGCATGGGCCAGGCGGTTCTGTGCCACCGCGTTTTTCAAGGTGCGCGAGACGTGGGTCTGCCCTACCAGATCGTCAAAGGTCTGCGGCCGATATTTTCTGGCGAAGACCTCGTAGCTCATGCGCTTAATCTAAATGCGTTGATTGACGCCTCAAAACACAAATCTGTTAATCAGGAACGGAAGACGAAGCAGGATTTTGAGCTTTTGAATTGAGCGTTGGACGTTGGACGTTGAGCGTCGGACGTTCGCTGCGTGTTCACAAAGTCGAGACGCGGGTTGCTCTCCCTCTTCTTGGTGATGCTCCTGCCCGCGCTCGATTCTTCAGCGCGTGAACCGATTAAATCGCCGCCGCCGACAACTCAGACGAAAATTGTTCGCGCACGCGATCTGGGTATTCCGTTTGAAGGGACTCCGGGAAAGCTTAATGCCATAACGGATGTCCCCGGCGTCGAAGTCGGTTACACAACGTTGGTCAGTGGCGAAGGAAAACTCGAAGTGGGCAAAGGTCCGGTGCGAACTGGGGTTACCGCGATTATTCCGCGCGGCCATGCTTCACTGAATGATCCGGTCTACGCCGGCTTCTTCAGTTTGAACGGCAACGGCGAAATGACGGGAACGTCCTGGGTGGACGAGAGCGGTTTCCTCGAAGGGCCGATCGTCATCACCAACACGCACAGCGTTGGCACCGCGCGGGACGCAGTCATTGCGTGGCGGGTTAAGCACGGCGCAGCCGATACGACCGGCTACTGGTGGAGTCTGCCCGTAGTCGCAGAAACATGGGACGGATGGCTCAACGATATTAATGGCTTTCATGTTAAGCCGGAACATGTCTGGCACGCGCTCGATACCGCGCATGATGGCGCGGTGGAGGAGGGGAGCGTTGGCGGCGGGACCGGCATGATTTGTTACGAGTTCAAAGGCGGCAACGGAACCGCTTCGCGCAAAATCGATATCCGTGTCTCCAAAGACGCTCCGCCGCAGACTTTCATTGTCGGCGTTTTTTTACAGGCAAACTTCGGTCGCCGTCCGCAGCTCACAATCGCGGGCGTGCCTGTGGGCAAAGAAATTCCCGGGGAAGTTTACAAGGAGGAGAGCGGCTCTTGCATCGCAGTGGTTGCAACCGACGCACCGCTGCTTCCTAATCAATTGAAGCGACTGGCGCGCCGCGTTTCGCTCGGCCTCGCGCGAACGGGAACAGTTTCAGGGAATGGCTCCGGTGACTTGTTCATCGCGTTTTCAACTGCAAATCCGAATGTCGCGAGTCCGGATCAGATCACGCATGACGTGCAAACAATTCCCAACGATCTAATGGATCCGCTTTTCGCGGGCGTAGTGCAAGCCACGGAAGAAGCGGTCGTGAATGCGTTGGTCGACAACCATTCCATGACCGGCCGCGATAATCATCGCGTAGACGCGCTTCCGCACGACCGGTTGCGTGAAATCATGAAGCATTTCCGGTGAGTGGTATCATCTTTTCGCGAAGCTTTCGGA
>DATASP010000184.1:0-6166 GCA_036269155.1 Candidatus Udaeobacter sp. | reverse complement strand
ACTGCCCGCTCGTAAAGCGCGATCAACGCTCCGAGATTAAACGCGTTCACGTCTGGAATGCTTATCGTGATGGATTCGCGGCCATTCTCGTAAAGCGCGCTTCGCGTCCCGCGCAAAAAACCGTGAAGATAATCGCCGCTGGTGATGCCGTCTTCGACTTCGAGGCGATTACCGTTCCGATCTTTTTGCACTTCGACGAACGTCACGAAAAAATTCAAGACCCCATCTCGCAATTGTTGAACGTAAGCGTGCTGATCGGTCGAACCTTTGTTGCCGTAAACAGCGATGCCTTGGTGCACGATGTTTCCGTCGAGATCCTTTTCTTTTCCCAGCGATTCCATTACGAGTTGTTGCAGGTATTTGGCGAACAACGCCAGCCGGTCTTTGTATGGAAGGATCACCATATCTTTATCGCCTTTGCTGTTGCCGGCGTAGTACCACATGAGCGCCAGAAGCATTGCAGCATTTTGTGCCACATCAGGGACGCGGGTCCGCTCGTCCATGGCGGCCGCGCCAGCGAGAAACTTATCGATATCGAAGCCTTCCAGCGCCATGGGGAGAAGCCCCACCGCGCTCATCACCGAGGTACGCCCGCCGATCCAATCGTACATCGGGAATCGAGTCAGCCATTCGTTTTGTTCGGCATATTTATCCAGATCGCTCCCAACGCCGGTGACGGCCACTGCGTGCTTGTTGAAGTGCAGCCCCTTTTCTTTGAATCGTGCTTCCGTCTCCAGCATCCCGTTTCGTGTCTCTTTGGTTCCGCCGGATTTTGAAACCACAATGACGAGTGTTTGGGGCAGCAGATCGTCAATCCTGTCGAAGACGCGATCGAATCCGTTCGGGTCCGTATTATCGAAGAAAAAGATGTCCATCGGATCACCTGCCGACCCAAGCGCGTCTGCCATCAATTGCGGTCCAAGCGCGGAGCCGCCGATCCCGATCAGGAGCACATGCTCGAAGCGTTTTCCATTTTCGGCCGTGATTTTTCCGGCGTGAATATCGGCGGCGAATTTTTTAATGCGGTTGATGGTCTGTTCAATTTCCGTGCGAAGTTCGGGAGTTGGCGCAAGCGCAGGAGTCCGGAGCCAGTAATGACCCACCATCCGCTTCTCCGTTGGATTAGCGATTGCGCCCGCTTCCAATTCTCGCATCGCTGCAAACGCCTTATCGATCTTCGGCTGCATTTTCTCGAAGAAATCCGCCGGAAATTTCAGCCGGCTGATGTCGAGAGAAAAATCAAGATCGCGGTAGTACAAAAAATATTGTTGGAAGCGCTGCCAGAGTGATGAAGAAGGCATCTTTTAGAAATGCAATGATTGGCCAATACTAAACGACATAACTGTATTAACTCCAATGTGAGTCTTCGAATTCGTCAAACTCAGCTTTCTCACAAACTCCAGAGAAAAACAGCATGCGCAAAATTCACATTGCAGCCTTGAATCGCGCCAATAACTTCGCGGGATCATGGTGGGTGGACACGGGGAGGCAGGGTCGTCCCATTTGTTTGCAGGGCTGATCGCGCTTGGCTTGGGGGGTGCTGCGTTGTTTGCGGCCGAAAAGGCTGTCATTCATCTCGAACACGCCACCGTTTTCTCAACGGCTCCCGAGGTATTTTTCGTCAAGAACCAGGGACTGGCCTTCCAACGTGCTGCCGCGCGTGCGCCAAACGTTTTGCCGATTTATGGCAGCTCAGAATTATTGGTCCCCCGGATTCCAGAAAAGGGTAATAACTTTTTCCGCGCCGCGCCGACGGGTTTCCAGCTTTCGCCGGTGGGCGGCGGAGGGGCCAACGCCCTGAACATGCTGCAAAAAGTCGGCGCGCTCGGCTCAGATTTGCGCGGTAAAAAGGTCGCTATCTCCCTTTCGCCCGGGTGGTTTTTGACGCCTAAACCCTGGTGGAACGGCTACGAGGGGAATTTTTCGCTGATGGCAGCAAGCGAAATGGCATTCGGCACCGCCCTCGATTTCGAGCTGAAGCGGGAGGTCGCTTCGCGCATGATCGAGTGTCCGAGCACACTTGAAAAAAGCCCGCTGCTGGAGTTTGCGTTGACGCGGCTGGCTTCCGGGCGTTGGCTCGATCGCGCGATTTTCTGCGCCGTCTGGCCACTGGGAAAAGCGGAGACTACCGCAATGGAGTTGCAGGATCATTTCGCAGCGCTCAGCTACATTCGGCGTAAGATCAAGGCTGCACCAGAGCGTCAGCCAAAGATACTCGATTGGCCCGAGCTCATCGCGAAAGTAGATGCAGCCAAACCCTCCGATTGGTCCAAGACCACAAAATCCCCGCGCTCGAACGCGCAAATCGCGCCGGGTTCCCGTGACGTGGGATTTCGCTACAGTGTCAGCGTGTCCCCGAGCTGGACCGATTTAGAATTGCTGTTGCGCACATTGGCGAGGGTTCATGCGCGACCACTACTGCTCAGCATGCCAATAGCTGGCGACTTTTATGATCACGCCGGTGTCTCGCGGTCGGCTCGCGAAGATTATTACACAAAGCTTCGCGCACTCGTGCAGCGATATCATTTTGCCCTGGTCGAATTCCAATCGCATGACGAAGATCCGGCTTTTCTCCTGCGTCACCAAAGTCATCTCACCGCAAAGGGCTGGATGTTTTACAACCGGGCGCTTGACGATTTCTTTAACGAACGTGTCCCACGAACCTGACAAGTTGGTAGTCTCCCATTCATTTAAGCGGCGGCACGCCGATACTGCGGCTTGTTCGTGATGATTGCCGACTTCTCTGACAAAGTATTGCAGCTTCTGGCTTCGGTCGCCGAAACCGATGAGGTGCTTACCAATCTCGATCTGCCGCTTTACGAGTATCAGGTTCTCGACTCGATGAGAACCGTTCAGCTGATCCTGATGATTGAAGAGCAATTCGGCATTAAAGTTTCTCCGGCGGAATTTGAACGTGAAAGCTGGAAAACGCCGCGAAAGATTATCGCGGATCTCCAGCAACGACTGCACGTGTGAGCTGGCTCGAGAAACATCCGGCGCTGCATCGCGTACTGCTGATTCTCTATTACTTCGCCATTATCCTGGCCTTACTCCTTATGTATGGGCGCGGCGATTTCTCTACGCCGCCGTTTGTTTATCAGGGTTTCTGAATGAATCTGATCGAACGAATCGATCGCTGGGCTGCAGTGGCTCCGGAAGCAACAGCACACATTAGCGATGGTAGAACCCTGACGTACGGCGACCTGCGCAGGCAGTCGGATGCGCTCGCTTGCTATCTGACAGAGCGTCTCGGCGGAGATCGCAGGCCGATTGCTGTGCTCGGCCATCGCGAGCCAGAAATGTTAATGGCATTTCTGGGGGCAGTTAAATCGGGCCGGCCTTACGTACCACTTGATACCGCGTTGCCGCAGCAGCGCATCGACGGAATTTTGGAAACTTCGCGCGCGGCATTGGTGCTTACCCCGAAAGATATTCTGCAATTCTCCGCGTCGCAGGTGCGCGGTCCCACCAGACGGGTGCAGGTTGACGAGCCGTTTTACATTCTTTTCACAAGCGGCAGCAGTGGTGAACCAAAGGGCGTTATAATAACGCTCGCTTCTCTTGAGCATTTCATTACGTGGATGCTCGCGGAGCAACGATTCACCGAGTTCGGCGAAGTGTTTTTGAATCAGGCGCCGTTCTCGTTTGATCTCTCTGTAATGGATTTGTACTGCAGTCTGGCAACAGGGGGCACGCTCTTTAGCATCAGCCGCGATCTTATCGCAAACCCAAAAGAGCTTTACCGCGCTCTCACGAGTTCCGGCGTGACGACGTGGGTTTCAACGCCGTCATTCGCACAGATGTGCCTCGTCGAAGACAAATTTTCCGCCGCGATGCTGCCGCGCGTGCGCCGTTTTCTTTTTTGTGGTGAAACGCTTCCACCACAGACGGCTGCGCAGCTGTTGAAGCGGTTTCCAGTAGCAGAGGTTTGGAACATGTATGGCCCTACTGAGGCGACCGTCGCCACCACGTCCATACGCATTGATGCTGCGATTTTGGAACGAAATTCGCCTTTACCAGTGGGACGTGCGATGCCCGGGAGCGAAATTTTCATTGTAAATGGAAAACGCGAGCTGTTACCGGCAAATCAGCGGGGCGAAATCATTATTGCAGGCCCGAATGTGAGTCCGGGTTATCTGGCTCGACCGGAACTGACCGCAGAGGCTTTTTTTCAATATCGTGGTCAGCGCGCTTATCGTACCGGCGACTTGGGGCGCTTCCACGATGATCTCCTTTTTTTCGAAGGCCGCATGGATGAGCAAATCAAGCTGAGCGGCTATCGCATCGAGCTTGGTGACGTCGAAGCGAATTTTCGCGCGCTGGCTGTTGTGCGGGACGCTGTCGTAATTCCGGTAATCAAAGACGGTACTGCCCAATCACTTACCGCTTTCGTGGTGTTGTCCACACGAGATGACGCATCGCATTTCAATTTGTCGCATCGGCTCCGGAACCAACTCAGTGAGCGGCTTCCCTCGTACATGTTGCCGCGCAAATTTGTTTTCCTCGACGCGTTTCCGATGACCGGCAACGGCAAGATCGACCGGGCCAGCCTGGCCAAGTCGCTGTGATTCCCTACGCGGATTTCACGTATTTTGTACTGCTAGTTTACGTAGCGGTTCCGACCCTGATTCTTGGTCTGCTCGGCCGCGCGGGTTGGCGCTGGGCGCTCCTGGTGACGGTGGCGATGCTTCTCGTGCAGTATCACGAAGAGCTTCATGTCCGAGCGCACTTTCCGGTGCGCGAGATCTGGATCGTCCTTGGGTTCGCCGCATGGCAGTGGCTGACGGTGCGCGTATTTGTCGGTGCCGGCGCGCGTGCCGGCTGGATGTTTTACGGTGCACTTGCGGCAAGCCTGCTTCCGATGGCAGCAGCGAAATTGGTTCCACTCGTGTCGCCCACGAGTCAGTTCGGTTTTCTGGGCATTTCCTACGTTACGTTTCGGGCGCTCGACGTCGTTTTTTGTATTCGAGACCAGGTAATCGCTGCGCCCGGTACGCTCGATCTCTTGATGTTTCTATTCTTCTTCCCCACCATTTCTGCCGGCCCGATCGATCGCTATCGGCGTTTTCTAACCGACTGGAGAAAAAAACGAACGCGCGCTGAGTTCCTGGGCGATCTCGATGGCGCGGTGCACCGTTTGTTCCGCGGACTATTTTACAAGTTCATAGTCGCGGCGCTGATCAAGCAACACTGGCTCGAACCAGCAGCGCGCAGTGGAACCTTCGGTGCGCTGCTGAGTTATATGTATGCCTACAGTTTCTATCTGTTCTTCGATTTCGCCGGGTACAGCGCTTTTGCCATCAGTCTCAGTTATCTCTTTGGGATCCACACTCCGGAAAACTTTCGCCAACCGTTCCTCGCCCGAAACATCCGCGATTTTTGGAACCGCTGGCACATCACGCTGTCGTTTTGGTTTCGCGATCACGTCTACATGCGGTTCCTGCTTGCTGCCGCGCGAGGCAAATGGTTTAGGAGCCTGAATACAGCTGCGATTCTCGGATATTTCCTTGCATTCGGATTAATGGGTTTGTGGCATGGGATCGAGCTGCACTACATCGTTTATGGGTTTTATCAGGCGACGCTGCTCTCAGGTTTCCACATTTTTTCCGACTGGAACAAGACGCGACATTTTTGGCGCGAGGGATTTCTTTCAAACGCATTGGCCGTTTTCATAACGTTCCACTTCGTTTGCTTCGGTTTGCTCATTTTTTCGGGGCGCATCGGTACTCCGCCATTGCAGCATTACTTTGCTGAAATCGAGCAGGCCGATTGCCACGAGATTTCTGGCTGGGTCTGGGACAAATACAAACCGAGGGCGCCCGTTTCAGTCGAACTTTGGGACGGCAAAGAGTACTTGATAACGATCTCTGCGAATCAGTTTCGCCAGGACCTCGTTGACGCAGGTTATGGAAACGGTCGACACGCCTTTCGTTTCGCAACCCCGCCGCACCTTAAAGATGGTCACTCACATCTGATACGACTCCGAGTTACTGACAGGGGAATCGATTTGACCAAGACTCAGAAAGCAATTCTTTGCCGATAAGGAACTGTTCGTTTCGACGGAATCGAAACCAGCTGTGATTAAGTCGACGGATGTGCAGGCAAAGAGTCGCTCAGATTAGTTTCCGCCGATCGTAGCCCGCTTGATCGGCACTTCTTCCTGCGG
>DATASP010000183.1:0-15559 GCA_036269155.1 Candidatus Udaeobacter sp. | reverse complement strand
CTGTAACCGCGGCCCGATGGCCGCGTACGCGCGTCTCACAGAGACGCGGCTACAATCTTGCGACTGCAACCGATCTGGATTACAAAACGTTTCCCGCGAGGGTCGGTAGCTCAATCGGTAGAGCAGCCCCGAAAGTCTGCGGGGTTGCTTCTGAATTGAAAAAATCTTGCGACCATTCCAAACTGGGCTTTACGGGTCGGTAGCTCAATCGGTAGAGCAGCGCCCTTTTAAGGCGTTGGTTCCGGGTTCGAGTCCCGGCCGACCCAGATTTTAGATTCTGTATGGCTTGGGTTTACATTTTGCGTGGTGGCGAGCGGTATTATATCGGAGCGACGGACGACCTTGAGCGCCGCCTAGCGGAGCATAAACGGGGAAGTAATCACACGACGCGCCGCTTCGGCACGGGAGTCATACTCATCGCGGCAAGCCATGTACCCTCGATGATCGAGGCACGCGCTTTGGAGCGTCGGCTCAAACGCAAAAAGAATCCGCACCTCGCGATTTCGGCGTTGAATTCAATTGAGACGTTGGCTCAATGAGAGCAGCCCCGAAAGCATTCGGAGTTGGTTCCGGGTTCGAGTCCCGGCCGACCCATCGCTCCGATCTTCTATCGCCGCAGGACAGTGATCTCTCATAAACACAAATGCATTTTTGTCGAGGTGCCCAAGACCGGGTCGACCAGCGTGAGGGCCATTCTCGGGAAAGCTTGGAAACCACATCTGAATCTGTGGCAGATCAAAAACCAGATGGAGACGTATTGGACGCGCTATGGCGGAAGAAAGAATCGGATTTTGGCGGGCCTGTATTTGTTTCTCCCGGAAGAGCGCCGAAGAGAAATCGGGCGCAAACAATTCGAGACCTACTTCAAGTTCGGTTTTGTGCGCAATCCGTGGGACCGCGTTGTCTCGCTGTATCAGCGCACCGAAGCGCTACAGCTCAGAAACGAGATGACCTTCGAACAATTTGTCGATTGGATCGAGTACAGTAGCGCAACCTGTGTTCACTCGTCTCCGCATCGTTACCAACTGGATTGGTTTGTCGATCCTAACGGAAATGTGCTGGCCGATTTCATCGGAAAATTCGAGCGGCTGGATGAGGACTGGATCTTTGTGGCACAAAAACTCGGTCTCGACGAAAAGTTACCGCATCGAAGAGCCAATCCCCGAGACCGCCACTACACTGAGTATTACAATTCGCGGACACGCGATGTGATTGCTAACAAGTTCAAAGTGGATATCGATCGCTTCGGCTATGAGTTTTCCAAATAAAATAAAAGCGATCGTGCTTACGTGTGATCGGTTCCGCGCGATTACCCGGCATCTTATTTTCAAGTACGACCAGCTGTGGCCGGATCATCCGTTCGTTTTTCACATCCCTTATCAGGAGCTTGGCGGAACCGACACCCAGCGCGTCAAGTATTTCACTTCTCCTTCGGACATTAAGGGCACTGTGTTGCATTTACTGGCGGAGATCGACGACGAAGAGTGGATTTACTGGTGCGTGGACGACAAATACCCGATCGAACTTCCCACAGACAAGGTCGCCAGTCTCATTTCTCATGCTATGCGTTCACCCGGGATCGATGGCCTCTTGTTCTGCAGATGCAGGGCAACATTGAGCAGCCCCTGGTTCACTCTTCACCCTCACAAAACTAAGAACCTATTTGGCGATGTCTATCTGGAGCGAAAGACTTGGTCCCAAATATGGATTCATCAGATCCTGCGCGCGAAAGTGCTCAGGCACCTGTTCACTCATTTGCCCGACCATATCCCAAGCGCGAAGGTAATGGATGATCTGAAAGAGGAGGTGCCAAAGCTGCCCGAGCACCGACTGTTTGTGACTGAGAAAAATTTTGCAGTGTTTGGAGAGAGCACTCGACGAGGTGATATCACGCAAAACTGTTATGAAAGCATTGTGGACGCGGGAATTGAGCTGCCAGAATGGTTTCAGCGTCCGACGGGCGAATACGTGACGCTTGGGAAGTTGTAAAGCTGCGCGCACACAATTTGCGCAGCCCATTTTCTACGAAACGTCGCGCCCTTTGGTGTTAGGCATTGCCTCTTACAGTTGCTTTTAGCCCGTCACCGCGCGAAGGGTCGCCCTCGCGCGACTCCGAAAAGCGACACGGAGACACGCGCGCACTCCGAAAGCTTGCGCGAAACGGTGATAGTTTCTAATGATTTCGCACTGCCTGCCCGCACGTGTGCGGGAAGTGCTTTGGAGTGCGATGCGTCTTCGCATCGCTTTCATCATGCAATCAGTCAGTAACCTTATTGGAGGCCCTGCGGGACGATGCATGGCGTTAGAGCCGCTCAAACGTGTAACCGAACCGTTCGATCTCCGCGGCAAACCGCATCCGTACTAATTCGCGAAGTTCATGATCATAGTACTTCGAATAATGTTCGCGGGTGGAGCGGTTGTATTGGGGTAATGTTGCCGGCGAAATGCCCAGCGTTCCGCCGACGGTCCGAAAATCATCCACCAGATTCTCGAAGCGAATGATGTAATTGACGTTGGCGAAGGGGTCCTCTTCGTCCGGATCCAGTCGCAGATAGTCTGCGACCGACACAGCTTTGGAAATTGTGTTTCGGAATTTCTTGCGGTCCCAGGCCTCCGGACTTTGCGTAGGTGTAAAATAATACGAGACCATTCGGTCCCATGGATTTCGGACACACGTGAACTTATAAAGACTGCGAAACTGCTCGTTTCCGAGCGCATCGCGATACTCGCAGAGCATAGAGTGTTTCTTGATTTGGTAATTTGGGTTGCGCAGTCCGAAACGCTCGATCCCATCTTGCTCCTTACGTAAGGCGACGAGCTGATCTTCCGAATAATCGCGGAGCGTGCTCTGAATCGAGTTACCTGCGGTTTTCGGTATGTGAACGAATAGAAACCGCTTTTGAAATGAGATCATTCGTGAAGATGTCAGTTTACGATGCGTTGTTCGCTCATGCGAGTGCTGGCGAGCATTTGTGGGGCGTGCGACAGGTTACTGCGGGAAAATGATCCTTTCTCACAAATACAAATTCATCTTCATCAAGACCGCGAAGACTGCCGGCACAAGCATAGAGGTCTTTCTGTCAAAGGACTGTGGCCCTAAAGACATCGTGACGCCGATTGCGCCGACCGTCGAAGGACATCAACCGCGCAATTACGAGGGATTCATTAATCCGGTTCCCGAAGTCCTACAGCGCCCCGGCAAACTCTTCTCGGCACTACGACATTCACTCACGAGTCGCGCGAAATTTTATAATCACATGCCGGCACGTGAGATCAAAAACCGCGTACCTGCCGACGTCTGGAACAGCTACTTCAAGTTTTGCGTGGAACGAAATCCATGGGACAAAGTTTTGTCTCACTACCACATGCACGCCGCGCGTGAAAGCGGCTCGCTTTCACTGGATGAATATCTCGCCCGTGGCAGGTTTCCCATTAACTTCTTCCGATACACCGATCGCTCCGCTACAAAAATCATCGTCGACCGGATCCTTCGCTACGAGAACCTGGTCGCGGAACTCAGCGAAGTCTTCTCGCAACTAAAAATTCCTTTTGACGGCACTCTTGGCGTCACGGCCAAATCCGGATACCGGTCCGATCGCAGACCGTATCAGGAAGTCTTCAATGACGAACAACGAAAAATCGTCGAAAAAGCATTCGCTAAAGAAATCAAAGTGCACGGCTATCGGTTTGAGCCGTAACAGTGGCGTAGACCTTGCTGAGATTCGCGCTCGCCTAAATGCAGACTTGCCTTTAGCGTGGTCTTCTAATTCAATCGTCTTGTGGTCCCCGCTGAGGATGAGGTCACTCCACTGACCGCGATTGGCGGAAATGCTCATCACGGCCCGGTGGCGTTTACTACCACGCACTGGAGCGTGGTGCTGGAGGCACAACGCGAATCGCCGGCGGCGCAAGAGGCGCTCGAAAAACTTTGTCGCACGTATTGGCGACCTATCTATGGATTTGTACGCCGACAAGGCGCCGAGGCCGAGGACGCGGAGGACCTCACCCAGGGGTTCTTTGCTTTGTTATTGGAGCGCAAAGATCTGAATACTGTTCGCAAGGAAAAGGGGCGACTTCGTTCGTACTTGCTTACATCGGTTAAACATTTTCTGGCTGACGAGTCGCGCCATGCAATGGCAGTCAAACGCGGCAAAGGACAGCGCCTAATTCCGCTGGATGATATTCGTGAGCGCGAGCGCGTTGATGTTGAACGCAGCGACAGGTTGACAGCGGACCAAATCTACGAACGTCGCTGGGCCTTTACGGTCCTGGAACAAGTGATGGCGCGGATGCGGGACGAGTATCGCAGTGCGGGCAACGTGCGGTTCTTTGATCAGATGAAAAAAATGCTCATGGATGAACCGGACCGGCCTTCGCAAGCCCAAATCGCCAGCGAATTCGACATGACCGAGAACGCGGTCAAGCAGGCCTTTTATCGATTTCGTCAGCGTTACCAGACCTTATTGCGAGAAGAGATTTCCCACACGGTAGCGATGCCTGGCGACATTGAAGATGAGCTGCGCCATCTAATTGCTGTGGTCCGGGCGTAACCTCTGATCGAATTTTACGCAGTAAAAGAGGGGAGCGCACGAGCGACTTTCCGACAATGACCAGCGCACTCAGACCTTGTCCAAAGTGCGGCGCGGCAATCCCGGCCGACGCGCCTGAGGGAGGCTGTCCAGGTTGCCTTCTCGAGAGCGGCCTCGGTCCGCGCCGAGACGCATCCGTAACCATTTGCGACTTGTCCGCCGCCGCCACAGCCTGGGCGAAGGCGGATGACGGCGGCTCCGCTGAAAATGTTCAAGCGAATGCTGCGGCTGCTGCTCGGCTTAGAAAAAAACCAGCGCACGCTGCCGAGATGCTCGGAGAACTGGGCGATTACGAATTGCTCGAAGAGGTCGGTCGCGGCGGTCAGGGCGTGGTATATCGTGCCCGGCAAGAGAGTCTCAATCGCACGGTCGCCTTAAAGGTTATCAGCCTTGGTCAGTGGGCGAGCGAAGCGCACCTGAAGCGCTTTCGTCGAGAAGCTGAAGCTGCCGCGAGCCTCGATCACCCCGGCATAGTTCCTATCTACGAGGTGGGGAAGCGCGATGGCTCCTGCTACTTCAGCATGAGATTTGTCGAAGGCGGCCAGCTTGACGAAGTGATCAAGCGGTCGCCGATCTCGCTCCGTCATGCCGCACAATTAATCGCCAGGCTAGCTCACACTGTGCATTACGCGCACGAGCACGGAATTCTGCATCGCGATATCAAGCCAGGGAACATCTTGCTCGATGGCGAAGGCGAAGCGTTGCTGACTGATTTCGGGTTGGCACGACTCCTTGAGACGGACAGCACGATGACGCGCACCATGGAAATAATGGGCACACCGAGTTACATGGCGCCTGAACAAGCTGCGGGAAATAACGCAGCTGTCAGTCCGGCCACAGATGTTTATGGGCTTGGCGCAGTGCTTTACCAACTGCTCACTGGCCATCCCCCTTTTGCTGGAGGAACAACCTACGAGACGATCAAGTTAGTGCTGGATAGCAAACCGCGGCGACCGCGCCTATGTAATCGCAAGATCGATCGTGATCTTTCCACGATTTGTTTGAAGTGTCTGGAGAAGGATTCCAAACGCCGTTACTCGTCGGCTCTTGCGCTGGCGCAAGACCTTGAACACTGGCTAAAGCACAAACCAATCCTCGCCCGGCGCACGGGCATTTTCACCCGCGCCTGCAAATGGGTGCGCCGCAATCCAACCAGCGCGTTACTAGTAGCATCTCTGATCGCTTTGGCAGCGGCCATGGGCTGGAATGTTTGGAAAAGCGAGCTAATCAGTCGCCCCGCGCCAAAGGGCATCGCTGTACTTCCATTTGAAAACCTGAGTCATGATCCAGATAACGCGTACTTTACTGAAGGAATGGAAGAAGAGATCCTGACGCGACTGGCCAGCATCGCAAACCTTAAAGTAATTTCGCGCAGTTCGACGCAGCAATATCAGAACAAACCTCGCAATCTCTCGCAGATCGCGAAGCAGCTTGGCGTCGCGAATGTTCTTGAGGGCAGCGTGCAGAAAGCCGCAAATCAAGTGCGAGTGAATGTTCAGCTGATTGACGCGCAAACCAATTCTCATCTCTGGGCAGAGAGTTATGATCGCAAGTTAACTGACATCTTTGCAGTTCAGACTCAGATCGCCAGGGAAGTTGCCGATGCGTTGCAAGTAAACCTGACCACCCGAGAGAAGGAGACATTAGCTGTTAAACCGACAAACAATCTGGAGGCCTACGATGCGTATCTGCGGGGCCTCGCTCTCGAAGCACGGTTCTACTCCGCGTACTCTGCCGATCTCGTAAGGAAAGTGACCGGTTTTTATGAGCGGGCGGTGCAGCTTGATCCCATGTTTGCGCTTGCCTGGGCCCGGCTTTCTCGTGCGGACGCGGTGCTTTACTTTAACCAGAGCGACGATAATCCAGCCGTTCGGCGCGATGCAGCGAAGCGTGCTTTGGAGAATGCTCAGAAACTGGAGCAGGACTCGCCTGAAACGCTGCTCGCGCTGGGCTATTATCAGTACTGGGTGCTGCGTGATTACCCGTCTGCCAAAACGACGTTTGCTCGCGTGATCAAGATGTTGCCAAGCAGCAGCGAAGTCTTGCACGCTCTCGCCCGAGTTACCCGGCGCGAGGGACGCTGGGATCAAAGCATTGTCTACTCCGAGCAAGCCCTCGCCTTGGACCCACGCAATGTGGAGTTAACCACGAACGCTGCATGGACGCGCGCCATGCTTCGACAATTCCCAGCAGCGCTGGGACTCTGCGATCGAGCACTGGACGTTAAGCCATACGACCCGGATGTGATGGCGTTAAAAGCTCGTATCTATCAAGCCCAGGGTAACCTGCAAGAAGCCGCCAGCTTCCTATCCGAAATTACCGAGCTGACTCCTAATGACGACACGTTCGTAATCAAAATCACTCAGTTGAGGCTCGAACGAAAGTACGGTGAGGCTATTCGGTTACTGCAAGCCCGACTGGCTCAATTCCATTTTCCTTCTCAAGACGACAAAGGCCGCGACCAGGCGACGCTTACTCTCATGCAGCGTTTGGCTGACGATATGTCTGGTGCAAGAGTTACTGCTGCACATGCGCACGACACATTGGTGCAGCTTCCAAACGACGCTTTTATCGTCGTAAACCTATGTCAAGTTTATGCTGCGATGGGGGAGAAAGACGCGGCTCTAACGGAGGCAGAGCGTGCAATCATGATTCTGCCGCGTGCTAAAGATGCGGTGAAGGGCAGCAGCTCCGAAGAGATCCTGGCATTCGTTCAGGCGATGTTCGGCGAAAATAGGCATGCAATCTCAACTCTCACCCAGCTGTTACAAACACCGTATAGCAGCTGGCTTTACGGCCCAGCTCCTATTACTCCGGCACTTCTTAGGCTCGATCCAATCTGGGATCCTTTGCGCGCAGATCCAGCTTTTCAAAAACTCTGCGAGGAAAAACAACCGTGATCGGTATAACCAGAATTTGCCAGAAGTGCGGCGCGGAAATCCCCGCCGACGCACCCGAAGGCGGCTGCCCGGGATGCCTTTTCGAGAGTGGCCTTGGCCTGCTCCCGGATGCACCTCTCGCCGCCGACGAGGCGTCCACGGTAACGATGACAGAGGTGGCTGACGGTGGCTCTGCTGAAAATCTCGAAGCGAATGCAGCAGATGGTGCGCGCCATAGTAAAAAAGTAGAGAGCGCTGCTGCGACGTTAGGAGAACTGGGCGACTATCAATTACTGGAAGAGGTCGGTCGCGGTGGTCAGGGCGTGGTGTTTCGTGCCCGGCAAAAGAGTCTCAATCGCACAGTCGCGTTAAAGGTAATCAGCCTTGGTCAGTGGGCGAGCGAAGCCCATTTGAAGCGCTTTCGCCGCGAAGCGGAAGCTGCCGCCAGCCTGGATCATCCGAGCATTGTCCCGATCTACGAAGTCGGCGAGCGCGATGGCTCCTGTTACTTCAGCATGAAGTTTGTTGAAGGAGGTCAGCTTGACGAAGTGGTCAGGCGGAATCCTATCTCGATCCGGCGGGCGGCGGAACTAATCGCAAAGGTGGCGCGCACCGTGCATTACGCCCATGAGCACGGAATTGTGCATCGAGACATTAAGCCGGGAAACATCCTGCTCGATGTAAAAGGCGAACCGCATCTTACTGATTTTGGTCTTGCGAGATTGGTCGAAACGGAGAGTGCGATGACGCGCACAATGGAGGTGCTGGGCACGCCAAGTTACATGGCGCCGGAGCAAGCGGTTGGTAACAATCCCGCAGGCGCGGGACTTACAAGCGCGACCGATGTTTATGGACTTGGTGCCGTCCTTTACCAACTGCTCACCGATCATCCGCCGTTTGCCGGTGGAACAACCTTTGAGACGATCAAGTTGTTGCTGGATACCGAACCGCGGCACCCGCGCTTGTGGAATCGGAAAATAGACCGCGAGCTTTCCACGATCTGCCTGAAGTGTCTGGAGAAAGATCCAAAGCGTCGCTATCCATCCGCTCTTGCACTGGCGGAAGACCTTGAGCACTGGCTAAAACACGAGCCAATCCGCGCCAAGCGAAGTGGATTTTTCACACATGCCCGCAAATGGGTGCGCCGCAATCCAACTAGCGCGTTACTGGTAGCGTCTCTGATCGCTTTGGCAGCGGCCATGGGCTGGAATGTTTGGAAAAGCGAACTAATGAGTCGTCCCACAACAAAGGGCATCGCCGTTCTTCCCTTTGAAAATCTGAGCCACGATCCAGATTATGCGTATTTTGCAGACGGTATCCAAGAGGAGATCCTGACGCGGCTGGCTAGCATTGCGGATTTGAAAGTGATTTCGCGCACTTCCACGCAGCGCTATGAGAGCAAACCCAGGAATCTTCCCGACATCGCGAAGCAACTAGGCGTCGCGAACATTCTCGAGGGTAGCGTGCAGAAAACGGCCGATCAGGTGCGGGTCAATGTGCAGTTGGTTAACGCCCAAACCAATTCCCAGCTCTGGGCTGAGACCTATGATCGCAAGCTGACTGACATCTTTTCGGTGGAGAGTGACGTGGCCAAAGCTGTTGCCGACCAGTTGCAAGCGGAACTCACGGGTCGCGAGGAGCAAGCGTTGGCAGTTAAATCGACAACCAATCCAGAAGCTTACGATGCCTATCTACGTGGGTTGGCTTATACACTGAAAACGCTCCCCACAGCCGCCAACGCCATTGCGGCACAGAAATATCTCAGGGAGGCAGTGCGATTGGATCCGAAGTTCGCGCTTAGTTGGGCGCTGCTGTCATACGTTGATGCGCGCGGCTATACCACACAGAGTCTTCAACCCACGGTTGCCCTCTGTGAAGAGGCACGGCAAGCCGCCGACACCGCGCTCACTCTTCAGCCCAATCTCGGCGAGGCCGTATTGGCCAAGGGATCCTACTACTACAATTGCCTGAAGGATTATGACAAAGCAGTGCGTTACTTTGAACAAGCACATCAGCTTCTACCGAATAGCAGCAGGATTCCGGAATCGCTGGCTTATGTCGCGCGGAGACGAGGCCAGTGGGAACGGAGCGAGTCGTACTTCAACGAAGCCGAGAAGCTCGACCCGCGCAACGTCTATCTACTCACGCAGCACGCGGCTACCTATATCTATCGTCGTCGTTTCCCAGAAGCGCTGCGGAAGCTTGATGAGGTTCTTAACATCACACCGGACGACGTGGATGCTCTCACGCTAAAGGCGAGTATCGCACAAGCGAATGGCGACCTGCCGCGCGCCTCGGCGCTCCTGGCTCCCCTCCGTCCGGGTGCCGACGACTCCGGCGCGGCGGAAACACAAGTTTACCAAGCCATCCTGGAGCGCCGGCCTGCATCAGTCATTCCTCGGCTAAAGGAAATACTCGCCCAGCCTGATCCAGCGCTGGGTTACATTAATGGTGGACTGCGCTTTTGGTTAGGCTGGGCGCAGGAAGCCGCCGGTGACCATGCCGCCGCCCAGGAAACCTGGCGCCAGGCGCGCAGCGAACTTGAGTCTTTCCTTAAAGAACAGCCGGAAAATTATACCCTCATTGACTATCTCGCGCTGACAAACATGGGCCTCGCTGACAAGGGCAGTGCGTTAGCTTTAGCAGAGCGCGGAATAGCGATGAATCCGGTCGAGAGGGACGCCATGACGGGTCCCTTTCCGATCGAAATCCTCGCAAGAGTGGCGGCGCAAATGCGTGAACCCGACCGCGCCATCGCCGCTTTACAGAAACTACTCTCGGTACCGTATGCGGGCGTAGTTGGAAACATACCGCTCACGTCAGCGCTGCTGCGGCTCGATCCCATGTTCGATCCGCTCCGGAACGACCCGCGCTTCCAAAAACTCTGCGAGGGGCAGAAGCCATGAACGTCTGGAGCTTTTTCGTCGAGCTAAAGCAGCAATGTTTATAAGGTCGGGATCACCTACGCCCTCGTGGCTTGGTTGCTGATGCAGGTCGCTAGCCAGATCTTTCCGTTTTTCGAAATTCCAAATTGGGCAGTGCGTCTGGTGGTGCTGTTGCTTATAGTTGGTTTTCCGGTGGCATTGATCCTGGCGTGGGCGCTTGATCTGACGCCGGAAGGTTTAATGCGAACAGAGCCTGCTGACGATTCGCCAACAAGATCATCCGGTAATCGCGTATGGATTTATGTCATTATCGTAGCGGTCGCGCTTTCGATCGGTTTGTTTTTTGTGGGTCGCTACACAGTTCTACGACAAGCTGGGACTCTCGGGTCGCCGGCGAAATCCATCGCAGTCCTGCCCTTTGAAAACCTCAGTCGGGATCCAGATAACGCATATTTCGCGGACGGCGTGCAGGATGAAATTCTAACCAACCTGTCCCGGATCGCCGATCTAAAGGTGATCGGCCGCATCTCTGTAATGCAATACAAGAGCGGTGTCGCGCGCGATCTCCGCGAGATTGGTCAGCAACTCGGGGTGGCAAATGTGGTGGAAGGAAGTGTGCAGCGTTCCGGCAACCGCGTGCGTGTCAACGCGCAGTTGGTGGATGCGCGTAGCCACCGGCAAATATGGGGACAGACCTATGACCGCGATCTTGCGGACGTGTTCGCAATTCAGAGCGAGATCGCAAAGACGATAGCCAGCCACTTGCAGGCCAAGCTCTCGTTACGGGAACAAAGCGCCATCAACCGTCCCCCGACAACTAACATCACCGCTTTCGAACTCTACGCTCAAGCCAAAAACCTTCTGGCCATCAGGAACTCGAGAGAGAATTTACTGCAGGCTGCCAATCTGCTTAACCAGTCAGTCGCGCATGATCCATCCTTTTTCCAAGCGTACTGCCAACTCGCACATACTCATGATCGCATTTACTTTCTCGGTTACGACCATACGCCTACACGGCTGGCATTAGCTGAAGCGGCCATCGAGACAGCGTTTCGTCTTCGCCCGGATGCAGGTGAGGCGCACCTGGCGCGCGCGCAAAATCTTTATCGAGGCTACCTTGAATATGACGCCGCTTTGGCTGAATTGGAAGTTGCTGGTCAGACCCTGCCTAATAATGCCGGTGTTTTCGAGCTAAAAGGTTACATCCAGCGTCGACAGGGCAAACAAGCAGAGGCCGTGCGCAGTCTGGAGCGTGCCATTGAGCTCGAGCCGCGCAACATTTTCACGTTGCAGCAGATTGGTCTCAGTTACCATCATCTCCGGCGCTACGCCGAAGAAAAATCAGTGTTGGACCGCGCATTGGCCATCCAGCCGAAGGATGTCGATACCCAGGTAGCGCGCGCGTTCGTGGAATTCCATTGGAAAGCGGATACCCGCCCTCTGCACCAAATGCTCGATTCAATTCGGGCCACAAATCCCGCCGCCACGCAAAGTATCGCCGATGGTTGGCTCATTTGCGCACTGGCTGAGCGCGACCCCGTCGCAGCAAGGAACGCGGCGATCGCTGCCGGGGCAAACCCTCCTTTCACTGATGAGGCTGTTAATTTCAGTCGCGCATTCGTAGATGGCGTTATCGCTCGTATGACGAAAGATGAAGATAAGGCACAATTAGCGTTCACAGCTGCGCGTGCCGAGCAGGAGAAGATTGTCGAGGCTCAACCCAATTACGGTCCGCCGTTATGTGTGCTTGGTTTGATTGACGCCGCGCTTGGGCGGAAAGAAGAGGCTATAGGCGAAGGACGGCGCGCGGCCGCGCTTCTTCCCACGGAAAAAGATCCAATTAATGGTGTCGCTATGATCAAGTATTTGGCCATGATCGCCGCCTGGGTTGGCGACAATGATCTCGCCTGCCAACAACTGGCCATCGCCGTCCGCCCTCCCAGCCGGCTCACGTATGGCCAATTGAAACTGCTCCCTTTTTGGGATCCACTGCGTGGCGACCCTTGCTTTGAAAAAATCGTCGCCTCCCTTACGCCGAAGTAGAGTACGCCGACAGATCGCGATCTCTCACGAGGGTTGTTGGCTGCTCATTTAAAGTCGCGACGCAAGTCTTCCACCTATTTTTCAGATTCCTAAATCTGGAGTTAGGCTGATAGTATGGGTCATCGCACTCGGATTTCCGATTGCATTGATGACTCCCTGGACATTTAAGCTGACGTCGAAACGTTTGAAGCGAACAGACTTCGCTGACGATTCGCCAGCAAGATCATCCGGTAATCGCGTGTGGATTTACGTCATTATCGCAGGCGTTGCGCTTTCGATCGGTTTGTTTTTCGTGGGTCGCTACACAGTTCTACGACAAACTGGGACTCTCGGCTCGCCGGCAAAGTCCATCGCAGTTCTGCCCTTCGAAAACCTCAGCCGCGACCCAGACAACGCGTATTTCGCGGACGGCGTGCAGGACGAAATTCGAACTAATCTGGCTCGGATTGCCGATCTGAAAGTGATTGGACGCACCTCAGTGATGCAATACAAGAGCGGTGTTGCGCGCGATCTTCGCGAGATCGGCCACCAGCTTGGGGTAGCAAACGTGTTGGAAGGAAGTGTTCAGCGTGCTGGCAATCGCGTGCGTATCAATGCACAGTTGGTCAATGCGCGCAGCCACCGCCAGTTATGGGGGCAGACCTATGACAGGGACCTTGCGGACATGTTCGCAATTCAAAGTGAGATCGCAACCTCGATTGCTGGCCAATTGCAGACCAGGCTTTCGCCAAGCGAAAAGAATGCGATTGAGCAAGCCCCAACGAACGACATCACCGCCTTCGAACTCTACACTCGCGCGAAGAATCTTGTTCTGCCGGCGTTTGAGAGGAGTACCGGGAAAAACGACTTGCTGCAGGCAGTCGATCTACTGAATCAGGCTGTCTCGCGCGATCCATCATTTCTCCAAGCGTATTGTCAACTCGCTTCAGCTCACGACTACCTTTATGTTCTTGGCTTCGATCATACACCTGCACGCCTAGCATCGGCAGAAGCGGCCATCCAAGCGGCGTTTCGTCTCCGACCGGACGCAGACGAAGTCCACCTTGCGCGTGCTGAGAATCTCTATCGTGGATACCACGATTATCGCGGAGCCCTGGCCGAACTGGAGGTTGCTCGCCAGACCTTGCCGAACGATGCGCGGGTATTCCAGCTGATGGGTTTCATCCAAAGACGGCAGGGGCACTGGGAAGAGGCCACACAAAATCTGGAGCGCACAGTTGAGCTGGATCCCCGCAGCACCGATACGTTGCAGCAGATGGCATGGCAATACCTGTTTGTCCGCCGCTATGCTAAGGTAAAGCCATTGTTGAACCGTGTGTTGGCCATCGAGTCAAACCGTGTCGACACAGAAGTATTTCTCGCGTCCGTTGATTTTCATTGGAAAGCCGACGTCAGGCCGTTCCATCAGATGATCGATTCAATTCGGATCAGAAATCCCGCCGAACTGCCTGCCATCGCCGATGCCTGGCTTGTCTGCGCGCTAGCGGAACGGGACCCCGGTGCAGCTGCTAATGCGATAACGGCAGTAGGCGAAAATGCTTTTGGTGATGATACGGTGCAGTTCAGTCGGACTTTCGTTGAAGGTCTCGTCGCCCGGATGATGCAAGATGAAGGCAAGGCCCGCTCCGCCTTCACTGCCGCACGGTCGGAGCAGGAGAAAATTGTTCAAGCTCAACCAGATTACGGCCCGCCATTGTGCGTGCTGGGTTTGATCGACGCCGCTCTTGGTCGGAAAGAAGAAGCCCTGCGCGAAGGCCACCGCGCAGTTGAGCTGCTCCCCGTGGAAAAAGATGCGATCAATGGCGTGCGCATGATCAAGTATCTGGCCATGATTGCTGCGTGGAGTGGCGACAAAAATCTCGCCTGTGAACAGTTTGCCATTGCCCTGCGCTATCCGACGTCACCAAGCTATGGCGAATTGAAACTGCTGCCGTTTTGGGATCCGCTACGCGGCGACCCTTGCTTTGAAAAAATCGTCGCCTCCCTTGCACCGAAGTAAGAGTATCCCCACAGATCGCGATCTCCCGCGGGGGTTGCTGGCCGGTTGCTCATTTGAAGTCGCGACGCAAGTCTTCCAACTATTTTTCAGATTTCTAAATCTGGAGCTAGGCTGATAGTATTGGTCATCGCACTCGGATTTCCGATTGCGTTGATGACTCCCTGGACATTAAAGCTGACGTCGAAAGGTTTGAAGCGAACAGAGTCCGCTGACGATTTGCCAGCAAGATCATCCCTTGCGGACGTGTTCGCAATTCAAAGCCAGATCGCAATCTCGATTGCCAATGAGCTTCATGCAAAACTCTTGCCAAATGAGAAGAGCGAAATAGAGCGTCCTGCAACGAACGACATCGCCGCCTTTGATCTGTACACCCGGGCCACACGCCTTTTCTCAACGCCGAGCTATTACGTTAACTCAAAACCGAAGTTACTGGAGGCGGCCGATCTGCTCAACGAGTCAGTAGCCCGTGATCCATCGTTTTTCCGCGGATTTTGCCAACTCGCGTTTGTTCATGACGCTTTCTACTTCTTTGGTCACGACCACACACCCTCGCCTCTGGCACTAGCGGAAGTAGCCCTTCAAGCGGCCTCTCGCCTCCGTCCGGATGCAGGCGAAACCTGCCTTGCGCGCGCGTGGAATCTTTACTGGGGATACCTCGACTACGACGGTGCTCTGGTTGAGCTGAAAATTGCCAGCCGAACTTTGCCAAATGATCCGCAAGTATTGTTTCTTACCGGTTTAATCCAGAGGCGTCTGGGTCACTGGGAAGAATCCACTCGAACCTTTGAGCGCGCGGCTAATCTTGATCCGCGCAATTTTGGCGTGCTGCAGAACATTGAAGGGAATTATGCGACTCTTGGGCGCTATGCTGAACAACAAGTGTGGTTAGACCGGATACTGGCTTTGGAACCCGACGACGCCGTTACGAAAGTAATACTTGGGGAGGTCGATTTTCAGTGGAGAGCCGATACCCGGCGGCTGCATCAAACGATCGATTCAGTTCGGGTTACAAATCCTGATGCGCTTCCAGATCTTAATCAGTGGTTGCTCTCTTGTGCACTAGCCGAACGCGATGCCGCGGCGGCCACAGATGCCTTGATCGCAGCAGGTGACGAGAATCCAATCACTCTGGGAAACGATGTTTTTTGTAATCGTCAATTTGTA
>DATASP010000182.1:0-2591 GCA_036269155.1 Candidatus Udaeobacter sp. | reverse complement strand
GTGCTCGCGGTTGTTCTTTTCAACTTTTTCGGCCTTTGGCTCCGGGCGCGGATCGCAAATGCGCCGGTGAGTCTAGGCAAAATGGTCGGGATGCGGCTGCGCAAAGTGCCAGTCGGCCTGATTGTGGATAACCGAATCACGGCGGTGAAAGCCGGTCTGGACGTTAGGAGCGATCCATTGGAGGCGCATTACCTGGCGGGCGGTGATGTGAGCCACGTAGTTCTCGCTTTAATCGCCGCTGATAAGGCAGGCATCTCGCTCGATTTCAATCGGGCGTGTGCCATCGACCTCGCAACCAAAGGCACCGGCAAAACTGTTTTGGAAGCGGTGAGGACGAGCATCAATCCCAAGGTGATCGATGCACCTAATCCCACCATGGGCCGCAACACCATCGACGGTGTCGCACAGGACGGAATCGGTGTGAAAGTCAAAGCGCGGGTCACAGTGCGTTCGCATCTGGATCGATTCGTCGGTGGCGCCACTGAGGAAACGATTATCGCCCGCGTCGGCGAAGGAATTGTGAGCGCAATTGGCTCTGCGCATTCGTACAAAGAAGTGCTGGAGAATCCCGATCGCATTTCCAAGACCGTTCTGGCCAAAGGCTTGGACAGCAATACAGCGTTTGAGATTCTTTCAATCGACATCGCTGACGTGGATGTCGGCGACAACATCGGCGCTAAATTGCAGACTGAACAAGCCGAGGCAGACAAACGCGTCGCTCAAGCGAAGGCCGAGGTGCGCCGCGCGGCCGCGGTAGCCGTCGAGCAGGAAATGCGCGCCAAGACGCAGGAAATGCGCGCCAAAGTGGTCGAGGCTGAAGCGCTCGTCCCGCAGGCAATGGCAGATGCATTTCGGTCAGGTAACCTCGGGATTATGGATTACGTCCGAATGAAAAATGTCCAGGCTGATACCTCCATGCGCGAATCAATCGCCGGCGGAGACAAGCCGCGTACGGACGGAACGTGATCCGCAAATTCGTTAAATCACTAAATCGCTAAATCGGTAAATGCTTGCAGTCCATCTCGAAAATCTGCTTTTTCTTTTGCTTCTCGTCGTAGCTGGTTTGTTTCAGCTGCTGGGGAGAGTGGCCCGAAAGGGAAGCACAGACGAGACGAAGCGAACGTCAGAACCTCCGCCTCGAACACCGAAGCCAATTCCGCGCGCACCGAAAGAGTCGGACGAAGAACGCGTCCGCAAATTTCTGGAAGCGCTCGGCCAGCCATCCGCATCCCGGCCGCCACCCCCGGTTGTCCAGCGTCCAACTTATCGCAAGCCACTAGTGCTTCCGCACGTGCCACCGTTCGGCTCGCCCCTGCCCCCACTGGTAACCCGACCGCCAGAATTACCGAGCGAATTTGAAGTTCATCGTGGACCTGCTCCGCCGCCCACGCCGCAGCCATCTCGACCTTTGCCCGAACCGACATTTCAAATCCATGAAGGGGTAGCACCGCCCGAACTGGTTCCGGTCGTCGTCACGACGGTACCAGACGCTAAATCGCGACAACCGATTGCTGCACTGGGGAGCACAATTCATCTGACAGCGCTACTGAGATCTCCAACCGGCCTTCGTGATGCGATCATTGTTCGCGAAATTCTCGGGCCGCCACGCGGCTTGCGACAGCTGGATCTGCTGTAGCGGTCCGCTGTCCCCAGCGGATCTCTTTCTGCGCTGAGGACAGCGCACTCTACAGCACGACAATTCGAGCTTACGGGCGAATCCCGTATCCTCTTGCTCCGGCTCCAAACGCTAGCGCTGCGGAACTGGCAGACACGTTGGACGCCGGATGGACGATTCGTGCACAAATTTGCGAGGTCGAGGCGACCAAGACAGCTTCTGAATCCGAACCGAATCTTACCCGTCACTCGGTTTCTCCCGGGACGGAACCGAAAAACCGTGGACATCTACGTCTACATGCAAGGGCAACGACGCGGGCCTTACGATAAGGCGCAACTACAAGAAATGTGGAACCGCGGCCAACTTCCCAAGGACACGTTGTATTGGCACGAGGATATGTCCAAGTGGGCGGTGATCTCCGATCTGTTCGCAGACACCAGAATGACGCCTCCTTTGCCTGTACACACCGGCAACGCCAAATCGATGACATTTCCCTCCGCTTCGTAAATGCGGATTAAATCGGGGGCGTCTGCCGTCGGCTACCTTAAGTCAGGTCAGCCCGCTGCCAGTGCTGCATCTACAGCTGGCAAAATCTGAAATATTTGATCGAGCCGCGAACTTTCGAAAATCGAGCGCATCGTTTCGTGCAGACCAGTCAGGAAAAACCTGCCACCATAGGCTTCAACTCTTTGCATGGCTAGAATAAGGGCTGCCAAGCCCGAGCTATCGATGTAAGTCGCGCCGGAAAGATCTATCACCATACGTTCCGGTTTTTTCTTCGTCATTGCATTAAGTGACTCTGTGAGAGCAGGCGAAACGTGCAGATCGATTTCGCCTTTCAGCCGCAAGACACTCGGACGGTGTTGACGCGGCACCGGAGTGGTTGGGGAAGCGTTTGGTTTCATTCAACTTTTTCAATCGTCAACGCATCGGCAACCGGGCGTATCGATCATGTTTTTCATATCTGGGAGATTAG